>JAAHGR010000542.1 GCA_010672425.1 Symploca sp. SIO2E6 | reverse complement strand
TGATGCATCTACCGAAACAATCAAAAAATATATTGCTAATCAAAAAACAAGATAGACTGCACCTTAAGGTGCTGCGCATTCATCCCACACCTAGAAGGAGTGGGCTTTCTGCTTCAATTACTGTAAAAAATGCACTCATCAAAGACGGTTGGATAATCACCGACGATCCCTATATCATTCAGTACCGAAAAACAACCCTATACGCCGATCTAGGAGCTGAACGTCCGATTGCGGCTGAACGAGATGAGCAAAAATTGGTCATTGAAGTCAAAAGCTTTATCGGTGCATCAAAAATACAAGATTTGAACGAAGCACTTGGTCAATACGACATCTACTGCTATCTTTTAGAAGAAATCGCACCTGAGCGCAAGCTTTACGTTGCTGTTAGCGCAGTTACTAATAAAAACTTTTTCAGTCAAGATATTATTCAACTAATCCTCAAAAAACATCAACTGCCAATTATCGTTGTAGATACAGCAACAGAGGAAATCAGACAATGGATAAACTAACGGACTATCCCAAGCTAATTGAGTGTATCCTAGCAGAGTACATCAGTCTGTGTAACCGTCGCCCTGAGCCCAATATCGAAACATTCTTAATTGTAGATCAGCCCAAAGGTAACTATATATGGATGAACTTGGGCTGGCAAAATGGGGAACGCATTACAGGAATGACAGTGTATGTTCGTTTGCGGGATAGTAAATTCTGGATTGAAGAGGATTGGACTGAAAATGGTATTGCCACTGATTTAATTCAGGCAGGTGTTCCTAAGGAAGATATGGAACAAGCTTAGCAACTGGAGTACCTCGGTTGGAAATAACGATTTCTTCTCCGAGTTCCACACGGGACAATAGTCGAGAGAGGTTGGTCTTAGCCTGATGAATATTTACGGTTTCCATACAGCAAAAAAAACTAAGTTTAATTTAAGTATGATAACTGTGCAACTTACATTCGGCAGAGGGAAAAAAAACAAATAACCAACAACTAACAACCTTTGCGTAGCAGCAAAGCGGCGGGCGGCTATCCCTCCCGGGTGAACGAAATATGAGGTGGGATTTCCATTCTCCGCGTCTCCGCGTCTCCGCGTCTCCGCGTCTGCTGAATCGTTTCCCCACTCATTTTTTCGCTCACCCATCCCTCCCATCCCTTAAGGAATCTGCTTCCCGCCGCTTTTGGTGAATACGCCCTCGGTAGGATTCGAACCTACGACCAAGGGATTAGAAATCCCTTGCTCTATCCCCTGAGCTACGAGAGCCTGAATGAGCCATCAGATACAATTACAGAGACTAATCAGTCAAGGCTGCATACTTAAACATTCTTAAACTAGCAAGAGAAGTAAACTTTTGCACAGAATTGCTCAAGATTTAGCATATGATGATTAATTCATCAAGTAGTAGTGATCTGATAGTATCAAGCATTGTATCTGTGGTTGCCTAGTCATGGCAACCACAACTACCAATTAACTTGAGCCAACTACAGACTCCAACCTCTTGACGCTCAAGGTACACTATAAACCAAAGATTATCAAATGTTTGTCTCAATAATAGTACGGCTCAAGGCGATCATCCCCAACCAGAGATTTAGTAAAGAGCTAGGGCTTCGTGCTTATTGTGGCTCAGTCAAACTCACCACACCATAATTCTGGATAGAGATATAGTTACTTGGATCTTAGCTACAATCATAGCACTCCTATCGCCAATCCGGTCAGCACTCATTTGCCAATGTTATGTTTATTCTCAAAAGGCAGGATGTTGAAATCTCTAGCATTCAGCACCCAAAGCGGGAGCAGCAAATCCCGATTCTCAGTTATCAGGGGCAAACCTTTCGCTTAATTAGCGTTTTTAGTGCTAAACAAGCAGAAGAGGCCAAAGCTTTCTGGCGAGATCTCACTGATAACCGTGGTAAGGCATGTGTCTTGCTAGAAGAACCCGATCGCTTTAGTGTTTGGGGAAAAATCCGTTTGGAACAACTGGGGAAGGAGGCTGGTCCTGACTCGACGGTTGTTCCCTACACCCAAGCTTGTCTTTTACTCTTACAAACGGTTTACATGGATGTTGAAGACCTCTTAGGCAACAGGCAAGCTAAATTGTTTCAGAAAGATATCTCTGAAATCTTTCGGCAATGGCACTTTCCCCAAGCTGACTCCTCCGAAGCTGTCAATCACTTGATATCAGTGGATCCATTGACTACCTTACAGGTTCCCCCTTGGGAAGAACACCATCTGATTACCCTACTACAGGAACTTCATCGTCTGGGGAAGGAATATTTTGGTAATACCAATTTTGCTGAAGGAGTAAGCGATATATTGCAAGATATGCCAGAGAATGACCAAACTCAGTTCATTCAATGGCTCCAATCATCTCCTCTTGGTAAGCTATGGCGATAAACTAGAGGTAACAAAAATTAACACTTACACCACCAGCCACATAATTAAAAAATGGTTTGGCGTATTACGATTCGTTGACAACAAAACGATTCAATACTTGCAGCAGCCTGAAATCAAGGCACAAATGTTAGCAAAAAAGTATCGGTGAAATGATTATGAGCAGCTCTGTAGAAAACTCATCTTTTGGTCTTCAATCCCTGCTAACCTCTCAAAATCTCGTTTATGCGGGAATTGCTTGGGGGGTAGTATCTCTATTATTTTTTCTACTGTTCAGCATCACTGTTCCTGGAGAAGAGAGTCCGCTTTGGTATTTAATTGGTACATACGTACTAGAATTAATTCCTTTCCTAATCGGTGCTATCCTCTGCTTCAGAAATTGGCGCAGTCCTCAGATTGCCAGCGGACGGAATGTTTGGTTGGGAATTGGTTTGGGAACAAGCTGCTGGTTTGTAGGAGGCTTGTTATTTGGTTGGTGGGAGTTGTACTTAAATCTCGAACCAGATGTATCACCTGCCGATTTTTTTTACATTGTTTTCTACCTGTTCGTCAGTTGGGGCATGATTTTAGCAGTGATTCCTAGGCGCTTGAATTTAGAGATTTGGCAATGGGTAACTGTGGCCGCGATCGCTGTAGCTGGGATAGCTTTAGCTATATGGGTTTTTATCTCCACACCTGGGATGGCGAAGGAAGCCAATATTGTGCCGCCTTCTGCCATTGAGCAAGCAATCGAGACGACAGATTCACCTCAAGTAGCTGTTGAACCTAAGGCAACCTTAGTGCAAGCGAGCCCAACTCCTTCACCAACAACAGCACAACCAGCAGTAGCAACCCCTGTACCAGAGGAGAGTTCTGAAAAAGAACCACCTGGTTGGGCACTTTCTCTTGACAAAACACTTCAACCACTGGGTACATATGTAAATTTATTTTACATAGTTGGTGATGTCTTCCTCCTGGTTATTGCCTCAACCCTTTTATTAGCCTTCTGGGGTGGACGTTTTGCCCAATCCTGGCGGATGATCGCCGCTGCGGCTTTTTCCCTCTACATTTCCGATATGTGGTTCAAATATGCTGAAGCTACTTCTGTAGAATATGAAAGTGGTGGTTTATTGGAAGTATTTTTTGTTTTTAGTGGTGTCCTATTTGCCATAGGTGCCGTACTCGAATATGATGTATCAAGCCGTTCCCGCCGTGCTGGGCGTAGGCGATCATAAGGTGAGCCATGAGTCCAAGAAAACTCTCTGATGCCGATAAAAGCGACATCCTAAAACTATACCGACAGCAGTCGCAGACAACTTCCACTTTAGCAAATCGCTACGGTGTCAGTAACTCGACAATTAGCCGGATTCTCAAAAGCAATTTGTTAGAGTCAGAATATGAAGAGCTGATTCAACAAAAGCGAGCCAATCGTACTTCTATCGGTGGTGCTCAGCTTCCCAGTAGACCTGTAGAAGCCGCTGAGAGTCAATCAGCGACAGCTACAGTTACTCCCACAACAGAACAGTCCCTAGAAATCGAGACTGAATCATCAGTCTCAAATCTCTCAGATGGTCGTCGGCGGCGCAGACGCTCCTCAGTAACTTTAAAATCTGATACTGAGGAGAAAATGGTGCAGACCCAGTTGCCACTAGACATCAAGAGTGAATCACCACAACAGGAGAGTTTTGAGGATCTAGAGGAATCCCCTGAGAACATTGCTCAGCCTCCAAACAGTAACTTTGAGGAGTTACTCGATGGTAATTTACTCGATTTGGATTTAGGGGAAGATTTTGAGGAGGATTTAGGGGAAGATTTAGATGAGGATTTAGATGAAGACTGGGAT
Source organism: Symploca sp. SIO2E6 (assembly GCA_010672425.1). Taxonomy (GTDB): domain Bacteria; phylum Cyanobacteriota; class Cyanobacteriia; order Cyanobacteriales; family Coleofasciculaceae; genus Caldora. Next base: position 1,309 of record JAAHGR010000542.1, on the reverse strand, counting down.
GACGAGGAGTTAGAACTACCGAGTCAGATATCCCTAAAAGCCTCTATAGGCAAAAGCGGTACTGATGTTCATGTTCTACCTCTATCTGAGGCTTCCTTACCCAAGATCTGCTACCTAGTCGTAGATCGGTCAGCAGAATTGATTGCTCGACCTCTCAAGGAGTTTAGCGACCTCGGACAAATTCCAGTTGAGGAAGTTCAGGAGAGAACGCTACCGGTTTTTGAGAACCACAAAGTAGCAAGGCGTTTTTCTAATCGTTCCCAAAGGGTGATCAAAGTGCCTGATGCCCAGATACTCCAAAAGACTGGCTCTCATCTACAAGCGAAAGGAATAACTCGACTGTTAATTGATGGTCAAGTTTACTCGCTTTTGAACACTTGACCCTAAAATTAGTGTTTTGAAGGCAAGAGGCAGGAGGCAGAAGGCAGGAGGCAGGAGGCAGAAGGCAGAAGGCAGGAGGCAGAAGGCAGGAGGCAGGAGTCAACTGCCCTTCAATTCCCAATTCCCAATTCCCAATTCCCAATTCCCAATTCCCAATTCCCAATTCCCAATTCCCAATTCCCAATTCCCTACTCAAATAGGTCTCTGGCGCTTGGCTAACTCCGAAGGTGGGCGATCACTGCTCCATGCCCACCAAACAGTACTACAGTTACAAAAGTAAAACTCTTGCCACTTTTTACTATAGTCTTCAGTAATAACTGGTGAGTGCCGATTGATCCAAACTCGCTTGGCATTGACCGAAGGAGCTTGACAATTGGGGCAGCAAAATGCTAAGGCATGAGTAGCGGATTTTGTCCATTGAGGAGGTACTAGAGTAAAAGCTTCCATGATTAGTTATCTAATTGGTGAATTCGGAGCCTGAAATTCGTCGCTTGCTTGATATTATCCCTACTTTTGGAAAAATGCTGATCGAAAATCCTGAGTAAACCACAAATCGTCGAATCATCATCAGTGGGTGTCCCAATACTGCTCGGTAATCGCTTACATTTTCTTTCCCCCATCTGACTTGAAAGTAGGGAATGGGGAATTGGGAATTGGGAAGAGTCTACTTTCATCCTCTGGTGGTGAAAATTTTTTCATGGGGACTTCCTTGCCTTCCTTGCCTTCCTTGTCTCCCTTGTCCTTCCCATATGAGCACCGAGCAGTATTGGTGGGCGTCCTTGATGTCGTTAAGCAACAATAGGGATTTGAACTGTAACTAAATTCCTACTCACCTCTTGTCATTTCTTCCGGAATGAGTAGATAATGGGAAGTAATCTGTATCAGTAGAGCGATATGGAAACACCGGAAGTGACAATGAGTATTGGAG
>JAAHGR010000541.1 GCA_010672425.1 Symploca sp. SIO2E6 | reverse complement strand
TGATAATGGTGGTCATTCCCTATTAGCTACCAAAATTATTGGGCTAGTACGCGATCGCTTCGGGGTAGAATTACCGCTAAATTGCTTATTCGAGTATCCTACAGTTGCTGAGTTAGCCAAAATTGTTACCCAGGTAGCTCAAGAAGAGCAGTCAAATCCTTTGCCATCCCTGGAACCAATTTCACGAGAGCAAACCATTCCTTTATCCTTCGGTCAAGAACAATTGTGGTTTCTCTCCCAATTAGTTCCCACTGAACCAATCTACAACGAAACCTTGACCATTCATTTAGGTGGGGATATTAATGTCGAGGCATTATCAAACAGTTTGACAGAACTTATCCGCCGTCACGAAATTCTGCGGACTACCTTTAGAGTCGTCAATGGGCAACCAGTTCAAGAGATTCAGCCGCCATCGGCTTTGACTTTACCCGTTGTCGATTTGCACTCCTTGCCGAAAACAGAACGAGAAACCGAAGCCTTGCGCATTGCCACCGAACAGCTTCGCACCGCTTTTGATCTAGTCCAAGGCCCCTTGCTGCGAGCAACTCTAATTCAGCTGGCCCAAACAGATTATCGGCTTTACTTGGCTGTGCATCATCTAGTGGTGGATGGAGAATCCCTCACCAGTATATTTTTGCCAGAATTGGAAACCCTTTATCGGGCCTTTTCTCAAGGCTTACCCTCACCTTTGCCGGAGTTAACCATCCAATACGCCGACTTTGCCGTTTGGCAGCGACAGTGGTTACAAGAAGAAATGATTTCCCATCAGCTTGCCTATTGGGAGAAACAACTGGAAAATTTACCCCAACTGCAACTTCCTACTGATCGTCCCCACACCCCAGAAACCACTTTTGCCGGTTCGCGGCTTGGTTTTACCCTCTCAAAAGATTTAACCGAAAAACTCAAAGCCATCAGTCGCCAAGCAGGTGTCACCTTATTTATGACCCTAACGGCAGCTATCAAAGTTCTACTTTATCGCTATTCGTCTCAAGAAGATATTGCCATTGGCACTGTCACCTCCCAACGCAACCGACCAGAGTTACAAGGAGTCATGGGAGATTTTCTCAATACTTTAGTTTTGCGTAGTGACCTGAGTGGTAATCCCAGTTTCCTAGAATTGTTAAAGCGAGTCCGAAATGTCTGTTTATCCGCTTACGCCAATCAAGATCTGCCCTTTGAGCAGGTAGTCAATGCTCTTCATCCCGATCGCCACCTCAGCCAAAATCCCCTGTTTCAGGTAATGTTTGTGCTTCAACCTCCTTTAACTGATGAGAAGTTATCCTGGACTCTCAGCCAGTTCGAGGTAGATGCGGGTATCTCAAAGTTTGACCTCACTTTTAATTTAGAGGAACGACCAGAGGGCATGATCGGGGTGATCGAGTACAATACGGATTTGTTTGATGCTGCAACTATTGACCGGGCGATCGGGCATTTGATGACTTTACTAGAGGGAATTGTTGCTCATCCAGAAACCTCCATTACTCAATTACCTTTGTTGACTGAAAGTGAGGGTCATCAGTTATTAGTGGAGTGGAATGATACGACTGTTGATTATCCTAGAGATAAGTGTATTCATCAGTTGTTCTCCGAACAGGTAGAACGGACACCAGATGCACTGGCAGTGGTATTTGAGGAGCAAAAATTAACTTACCATCAGTTAAATTGTCGAGCGAATCAATTAGCTCGTTATTTGCAACAATTTGGTGTAAAACCAGAGACTTTAGTCGGAATTTGTGTCGAGCGTTCCCTGGAAATGGTCGTGGGATTGTTGGGAATTCTCAAAGCCGGTGGTGCTTATGTTCCTATTGACCCAAGTTATCCCACTAAGCGCGTTGCCTATATGCTCGATAACTCTCAAGTTCCAATTTTACTGACTCAAAATCATCTAAAAGCGACCTTACCTGAGTTTCAAGGGCGTGTCCTAAGTTTAGATTCAGATTGGAATGCCATTGCAGCAGAAAGTGAAGAAAATCCGATTCCTGGAGTCATTCCAGAGAATTTAATTTATATTATTTATACTTCTGGTTCGACTGGAAAACCTAAAGGGACAATGAATACCCATAAAGGGTTGGTTAATCGAATTCTGTGGATGCAAGATGAATACCAATTAACCCCAAGCGATCGCATCTTACAAAAAACCCCCTTTAGTTTTGATGTTTCCGGGTGGGAATTTTGGTGGACATTAAATATGGGTGCGCGTTTAGTGGTCGCTAAACCAGAAGGTCATAAAGACCCTCACTATTTGGTTAAGCTGATTAATGAACAACAAATTACTACCATTCATTTTGTCCCATCTATGCTTCAGATTTTTCTGGAAAACCCCGAGCTTCAATCCTGTAGCAGTTTGAGACAAGTATTTTGTAGTGGGGAAGCTTTACCTATTGCTCTACAAGAAAGATTTTTTACTCGTCTGAAGGCTGAATTACACAATCTTTACGGTCCTACTGAAGCAGCAATTGATGTCACCTACTGGCATTGTCAACCCGAAACTCAATTGTCAATTGTACCTATTGGTCGTCCCATTGCCAACACACAAATCTACATCGTAGACAAACATCTCCAACCCGTTCCTATTGGCATTCCCGGAGAACTACATATCGGTAGTGCAGGTTTAGCACGAGGCTATCTCAATCGAAAAGAACTCACATCAGAAAAATTTATCCCTAATCCTTTTAGCCAGGAAGCGGGTTCGCGACTCTACAAAACAGGCGATTTAGCCTGTTATCTATCCGATGGCAATATCGAATATATTGGACGAATTGACAACCAAGTAAAAATTCGCGGTTTCCGCATTGAACTCGGAGAAATAGAAGCGATCTTAGCGGAATATCCCAAAGTCAAAGAAGTGGTGGTAATTGCCCGTGAGGACAACCCAGGAGATAAACGTTTAGTGGCTTATATTGTTGCTGGATCAACTGTTCCTAGCATCAACGAATTGCCTGCTTTCCTCAAGACGAAGTTACCAGATTATATGGTCCCATCAGCTTTTGTCGTATTAGAAAGTTTACCGCTCACTCCGAATGGAAAAGTTGATCGCCGCGCCTTACCCACCCCCGATGCTTCTAGTCTCGCCAATAAAACCAGTTTTGTTGCTCCTCGCGACTCCCTTGAACTACAACTAGCCCAAATTTGGTCAGAAGTTCTCGGCGTTTCTCCTATCGGAATCCGCGATAACTTCTTTGACTTGGGCGGATATTCCCTCTTAGCCGTGCGCCTCATGGCTAAAATTGAGAAACAATTTGGCAAAAATCTATCTTTAGCTGCCCTATTCCAAGGAGCCACCGTAGAACAATTCGCAATTCTACTGCATCAAAAAACCGATACTCAGTCTTGGTCTGGCTTAGTTGCTATTCAATCCCAAGGAGAGAAGCCACCATTCTTCTGTATGCCGGGAAGCGGTGGCAATGTAGTCCACTTTCACCAACTATCTCGTCATTTAGGCAATGATCAACCCTTTTACGCCTTGCAACCTCCATCCTTAGATGGGGTGTCGGAACCCTTCAGGTCTGTTGAAGAAATCGCTGCCTATTACCTCAAGGCTATCCAAACCTTTCAACCCTCTGACCCCTACTACCTTGGCGGTCACTCCTTTGGAGCTCTGGTTGCCTTTGAGATGGCACAACAGCTACAACAACAGGGAGAAACTGTCACCCTCTTAGCCATATTAGACCTTCCAGCCCGACTTCCTGACAGCCACCCAAAAAAGTTAGATTGGGATGATACACGATGGCTAACCAATATTGCTTATATCCTAGAAACTTTATCTGGAGAAAAGCTAAATATTTCCTATGAAATACTCAAGCCTCTTACTGCCGACGCGCAATTAAAGTATCTCAAACAACAGATGGAAACCGTCAACTTGTTGCCACCTGATTCGGCAATTGAGCGAGTGCGAGGCATAGTTCAAACCCTTAAAGCTGACGAACTTGCTTTTCTGAATTATCTTCCACAAGGGGGCTATCAAGGTCGGATTACTCTGTTCCGCAGTAGCGAAGTTTATGAGGAAGCGCTGGAAATGCTGGGGGAAATGACCAGCGACCCAACTTGGGGCTGGAATCAGCTTTCTAGTCAACCTGTAGAGGTTGATGTGGTTCCTGGAAGTCATATCACTATGTTGAGGGAACCTCACGTTCAGGTATTAGCTGAAAAACTTTTGAGTATGCTAGACCAACAATAAGGAGAGAATTTAAAGAACAATCTCTTGTGGAACAGGCTTCTAGCCTGTCACGCCCTAATTAATTGCCCATTACTTAGGGCTTGCTGTATAAGTCTGGAAGCCATGCCTTACAGGGCAAACAACCATTTTTTTCCTCAACAAGTGCAAGGATTTTGTCTCAATGAGCTCAAAAAGCTTGCACTATCGTAGGGGAACAGCGGGTTAAATCAATAATGTGATGGGTTTTATGCACGGGTTTTAATGCAAGTCGAAATTACCCGAAAGCCTTATGCAGCAAGCGACCCGTTACTCTTAACTCATTACTCATTACTTATGCAGCAAACCCTAAGTAGGTTGGGTGTAGCGCAAGCGAAACCCAACATTACACGAATCAACCGATTGCTGTATCACGATTTACGATTAATTTTCATCATCTGATTACCGCCCTTTTGAAGTTCGTAGGCAACGGATTGCACCCGTACATCAAAACCTTTATTAGTTAGCGCCTCCATAACTATTTCTTTAAATGGGGATGGCTCTCCATTTAACTTAAGCAACGGAAAAATTCGCACTTCCTGTCCGACTCGTAGAAGTTCAGCAATTGAAGCCAGATGGAAATCGAGGGATAGCTGTTCTGAATACAAGAAGAGCAGATGAGAACAGAGGCACAATCCAAATTGATTATCAGCTAGTTCTAAATGCGGTAATGATTGGTATTGATAGCGCTTCTCAATTTTACCAGCTTCGTAATCTAGCAAGAATCTTTCCATTGTTGCCAGACGTACTTGTCCAAGTTCATCTGCATCTTGGAAGTTGTTCCAAATGTAGCTATGTGCATTTTGCCTTACCTGTGAGATAACAGGTTCGTAGGCTTTTTGAACTCGCTGTCTTATCTCTTCAGCAGAAAATTGATAAATTGGATCAACAGAAATTACTGAATGTCCCAGTGCTGTCATTTCTAGATTGAAACTTGCTGGTCCATCCCCACAACCCAAAATTTGTGTTTCTAAATCTGCTTGAGACAAACTAAACATCAATTGATATTCTGCAAATGTTCTGCCCCAAGGGACGACTTCAGATAGTTTCATAATTATTTAATGAAAAAGTTAAACTAAGAGTTTTTCTTGCCTAAAAAGAAGCCAGCAAACGTGTCATATCAAAGGATTCAGCTATCCTGTTGTCATCCAGCAGTTTGCTCTGCTATGCGGTACATTGTTGATCCCCCTCGCATCCCCCTTAACAAGGGGGACTTTGAGAAGAGTGTACTTCATTGCGCGACCTGAACTGGTCTAGTGAAACGGAGCACCTAGCTCTCTAGGGATTTCCACCCCTAGCCCTCACGGAAAAGACTCGCTACGAGTCTTTA
>JAAHGR010000540.1 GCA_010672425.1 Symploca sp. SIO2E6 | reverse complement strand
GTTTTAACCTATTTTTTAGAGTTGATTGGTAGAAGGAGGGTAACAAGGTACTTATTGTCATTAGTGAGTAATTATTGAGAATATAACTATTATTTTAGCATACCATACGATAGCTCAAAAGTTTATTCAGTAAAGGGTTGAGCCCTTTTTGTCACCCCGTCAGCTCACAGCAGGGTAATTACGAATTTTACATCAGTCTACTGATGCAACTGCATCAACAAAATCCCAATCAAGGATATGATGCCCTCGCCCTCCACGCCAGTGAACGCTCCCGTGCGCGTAGTCTGTTGGAACTCCTCACCGAAGCTAATGCTGATATTCGCCAGGGTGTAGAACCCCAATTAGTTGAACAAGAGCGCACCCTACAACAGCAACTTGATGCCATTGAAAAACGCCGGGTTGAGCTGTTGAGCGGTAACCACACCCCACAACAAGCTACAGCAATTGAACAAGAAAGGGAACAACTGTTATCCCAATACCAAGATATCCAAACAAAAATCCGCACTACCAGTCCCCGTTATGCTGCTCTAACTCAACCTGAACCTCTCACCTTAGAAGAAATTCAGCAGCAGGTTCTAGATGAAGATACCCTACTATTACAGTATTCTCTAGGCTCAGAACGCAGTTATCTCTGGGCAGTTAGTAAAACTGGCATCAATAGTTATGAACTACCCCCAGCAGCAGAAATCGAAACCGCTGCTAAACAGTTCTATGAATTGCTCAAAACCCCAGGTTTTCAACTAGAAGATACCAGAGGCACTATTGGTGTAGAAAATGTCAAAGCAAACAAAAGCGTCAGTCAACTCAGCCAGATGCTCCTAGCACCTGTAGCCGAAGAATTAGGAAACAAACGGCTACTGATTGTTGGCGACGGTGCTTTGCAATACGTCCCCTTCTCTGCCCTACCCCTACCTGAAACCTCCGGTGAGGATGTAGTTCCTCTGTTAGCCAATAACGAAATAGTAAACTTACCCTCTGCTACTACCTTAGGGATTATCCGACAGGAACAAGCAACCAGGAAAACTGCACCTAAAACCATAGCTATCCTTGCAGATCCCGTCTTTAGCTCCGATGATGAACGGGTAAAATCCAGCAAACAACAGATTGATAGTAGTCTACAACAACAACTACTCGATCGCTCTGCCAGAGAAGCAGATATCGGAGTCTGGAAAAGACTGCCAGGAACCCGCACTGAAGCTGAAGCAATTATGGCATTAGTGCCTGATTCAGAACGAGTGCATGGCTTTGACTTTGCAGCCAATCGGGAGATGATCACTAATCCTGAGCTAAGTAACTATCGCATCATCCATCTTGCCACCCACGGCTTACTCAACAGCACTAACCCAGAATTATCAGGAGTAGTACTCTCCCTATTCGATGAACAAGGCGACTCTCAAAACGGTTTTCTACGTCTCCATGATGTGTTTAACCTTAACCTTCCTGCTGAACTGGTAGTGCTGAGTGCCTGTCAAACAGGATTAGGGCAGGAGGTAAAAGGAGAAGGATTAGTGGGGTTGACAAGAGGCTTCATGTATGCAGGTTCCCCACGAGTTTTGGTAAGTCTGTGGAATGTTAGTGATGCTGCTACAGCAGAGATGATGAAGCGATTCTACCGCAATATGTTGCAGGAAGGTTTGTCAGCAACAGCAGCTTTGAGAGCAGCACAGTTGGAAATGCAACAAGAGACTCAGTGGAAGGCTCCCTATTATTGGGCTGCTTTTACGCTTCAAGGGGAGTGGAAGTAACATATGCATGGGAGAAATTCCAGTTAAAAAAGCCTAAGATTAAATGGAAGAAGGAACATTTAGTGGTAGATATCAAATTCAAGAGCTACGAAATTCTTTAAATAATGATGGTTGAAGAACTGAAATAAAAGGTAGAAGTTTATCTGAATAATCTCCCAGATTGTGCCTATTGTTTGAGCAGGGGTAAAGTATCGGGGTCATCTTTCCAACCACGGGCTATCTCTCGCATTGCCGCATATCGCACAAGCTCATTTTCATCTGTTTGCGCCCGTTGTTTGAGCAGGGGTAAAGTATCAGGTTCATCCTTCCAGCCACGGGCTATTTCTCGCACTGCTGCATGTCGCACCGCTGCATCTTGCACATTCCCATTTTCACCAAATTGCGCCCATTGTTTGAGCAGGGGGAAGGTATTGGGGTCATCTTCCCAACCATGAGCTATCTCTACCACCGCTAGTTGTCGTATCTCCAAATCCTCATCCGATTGAACGCAGGTTTTGAGGATGGATAAGGTATCAGGATGATCCTTCCAAGCTTCAAGTAACGCTTTCACTGCTAGATGTCGCACAGTCCTTCTTTTATCTGACAGAGCAGAGGTTTTGAGGATACTTTGAGTATCCTGATCATTTTTCCAGTTAAGGGCTAACCCTTTCACCGCTGCATGTCGCACAAATTCATCTTCATCAGATTGCGCCCGTTGTTTGAGAAGAAGAAAAGTATCTGGGTCATCCCTCCAATCCTCAGCTAACGCTTGCACTGCTAATTGTCGCACCCATATACCATCATCTGACTGAGCGCATATTTGGAGAATGGATAAGATATCTGGGTGAGCTTTCCAACCCTCAATCAACTCTTTCACCGCCAGATATCGCACTCCTGAATCTTCATCTAACTGAGCACGCTCTTTGAGCCAGGGTAAGGTATCGGGGTCATCCTTCCAACCTTTGACTAACGCTTGCATTGCTGTAGACTTGACAGAACCACTATTTCCAGCAGACTTGATATAGGTTTTGAGCCAGGGTAAGGTATTGGGGTCATTTTTCCAAATTGTTGAGACTACTATAACTGCTTGGCGACGAATTACATTAATTCTGTTGGCTTTTCTTCGTGAAGTAGTTTCTTCACCATCTTTGTACTTGACTAGTCCTTTCAGGTTGTTGAGGAGTTGAGCCGCTGTTGCTCCGAGTGTTGAGTGCTCTCTTGCTTCCCGCAAGCATTCAGCCGCCAGAAATAGATTGATAAATTTTTCCTCTTCCCCATCCAAAGCCATCAGATAATCAATAATTTCCCCAGTAAAACTCGTATCAATCATCCCTGCAATCAGCCGCAATACTTCATGCCAAGACTCATCCCGCCAGTGCTTACCAAAAACTTCCGTTTTGAGTTCTTCCAGCGTCAAACCCCCTTCAAGTCCACGTTTTCCAAACTTCTTAACAAACTCCCAAGCACAGAAATATTCCAAAAATGTCTGATGTACAAAGGCATAGGAATCCGCACCCAGGAAACACAAAATAAAATTGCGGCTCCGCAGTTGTTCAATCAGCAACCGAGCAACTGTTCTGGGATTACTGACTTCTATACTTTTTAAATAGCCAGTCAGAACCCTTTCTAAATCATCCCCCCGAATCAGATTACCAGCTAAACCCTGATCTGCGGCTTGCATAAAATAGGCAATCTGACGGAGCATTGCCTGCTTATCTTTATAATCAATCGTAACTGCATCTATTCTCGGATCTTCTAACAATTTCCGCTCTACGTCCCATTGATGCAGCAGAACTTGTGAGGCTTGATTATAGAGTTCCGGTCGATCTCTGGGTAATTCTTGATTACGATTAAGTATCGCCATCATTGTCAGCAGCAAAGGATTTTCTGCTAGTTCTTCAATAGCTTTCGAGGTATCAATTGCCTGTTGTAATCGCTCCCGCTTTCTCTGTTTATCCGCCTCATCGGTGAAGGTTAACTCATGCCAGCGGTAGATAAAATCCTGAATTTGCTCAGAGTCTAAATCTTGCAGCAGGAAGTGACGAAACTTGGTATCTCGCAGGCGTTGGGGTTTGTAGCCAATAATGCGAGAAGTGACGATTACCCGCACCTTGGGATACTCATTAGTAAAGCGATGAATATCAGTAATTACCTTCTCCCGTTGTGCCGGATCAAATACTTCATCCAACCCATCAAACATCACCAAAACCTTACCTGCTTTCAGCCGTTCCTGGAGTTGATGCTGATTAAGGCGATAAATAACGTTACCCTTGTGGAAGAATTCTAGCAGATCCTTGCACTCTCCAGAGTTGCGATCGCGATTATAAGTCCGCAGTTCAATTAGCAAGGGAATCGGCAGTTCAATAGCTTTGTCAAGGGGAGTCCTTGCCCAATCCAATGCCAGATATTGCAAGAAAATGGACTTTCCTGAACCTGGATCTCCCAGAATTACTAGATACCGATAGGAGTCATATTCCCATATTTCATTAACAACATCCAAAATTGGGCGAACTGGTTGTTGATAATAAGCCCTTTTGTACCTTAACTGCATTGTTGGGTCAACTTCTGCTTCCAGTTCGTTATTCTCCCGCAATCGTCTTTGATGCTCTTTAGGAATTTCGTAAACTTGGGGTAAAAATTCCTGGCATTCTCGCACTTTTTGTGCTACGAAAACCTGCCAAACTTTGAGCTTTTCCCGATAGTCGTAAACACTCGTATCTAAATTATCTAAATTCAGATTGGCGTATCGCTTTTGCAGTCCTGTTTGATAAGCCTTGGGGTTAAAATCTGGACTAATTCCAGCAATTTCTTGAGTATTTTTCTCAATCGACTCCTGAATCTCTAATTCCAGAATCGCTTTTAATTCCGGTGACTGTTTAATAATCCGTTTGACTGCTTTGAGATATTCCTTAGCCACCCCATCCCAATCAAATTCAGTGGGCATTGCTGGGGAATAATTCTGTCGCCAGATTGCTCCTAACTTCTTTCCATCTATAGCACGACAATCTTTAGCAAAAGCTTGACCTAAGAGTGGCTTAACTTCCTGATTCTGGATAAACTGCCCAATGGGCATTTCGTAACCATCTCTAATCTCAGCACCAGAAAGATTGCAAAATTCCAGTTCCTCCTCTACTATCTTCAAAAACTGCTGTAGAGCTTCGTACAACACTTTTGTCAGCACACCTCCTGTAACTGACTCAACCCCTTCTTTAATACAGTTCTTGAAGAAATCTTTGATGTAAAGTTCCAATGCTCCCTTGCCTATGCCTAATCCCAGCAGGACTGTCTTAAACACCAAATCTTTCACGAGAGAAACATCCAAAACTGCCAAATGTTCTACCATATTACTATCCCTCAAGGAAGATCTCTATCTTCCTATTATGCACACGGTGATTAGCGAATGCATTCTGGCAGCTGCCAGTTTGAGTAGAATCTAAAGATGTCCGAGTTGGGACACTTCTGAAAAGGATGTATTATCAACAGATTTGAGAAGATTTGAGGGATGGAGAAAAGCGATCACTCTGCCAGATTCCAGTATCGGGGAAGTAGTTTCATCACCCAATTCTTTCAAAAACCAAACTACTATAATTCTCATTTAATCCTTGAGCAGTTGGAACTTGCAAACTTGCATTAGTCCCAAAAACATTAACCCCAAGGCTAGCACTATACTGATGTTCGTGAGTGATGATCAAATCCATACGCAGATCAGTTTGAGCATTAAATGTCAAGCGATCGCAAAAAGTACTTACTTGGGTTAGTGTTAATGCACCAGCACCAGCGGTAAAAGTATCCTGGGTGCT
>JAAHGR010000054.1 GCA_010672425.1 Symploca sp. SIO2E6 | reverse complement strand
AAAAACCCTTTGGCGGGGTCTACGACGGTTGCATGATATTGCCCAAACTTGGCTCCTAGTCTCCCCCAAAACTACGCATTGTGTCAAGTCCCATTATGTTAAGAAAGATGTGACTAATGCATAGCTTTCCAAGGGGGATTTAGGGGGATAAAAATGTACCTCATACCAAATCCGGTTGCTTGTTGCACAGCTTGCGCGATCGCTCACCCTTCAGCAAGACCTATTTTAATCCGCATCGATCGCGCCGCTTCCAAGGAGGGATCGACCTCCAAAGCCCGATCAAGCTGTTCGATCGCTTGCTCCAACTGTCCGAGGCGATAGTAGCATTTTCCCAGATTGTAGAGGGTAATGGCATTAGCACCGTACAGCATCAGAGAATATTGAAGATAGAGTGAGGCTTCCCGATAATATCTCATTTTATAGAGTAACCTTGCCAGATGAAATGCCAAATCTTTCTGTTCGCCAATGGGATAGTAGGTTTCCCAAATACCCTCGATCGCTTGATATAGTTCTTGCTGAAAGGATTCGGATGCGGTGTTTAGATGTTGTATCAAGGTGGGAAAACTGCCGAGAAAGATGTTGGCATCCCAGCCGCTTGCTCGCAGCCAAGCTAAAATCTGGGGAAGGGTGAGGGTATCGTAATGGTTCTCGATCGCCTTTTTCAAGCTAAAAAAATCGTCTGGTCCGAGTTGTTCGATATGTTCGGTAAATGCTAGTCGCGTTTCCACGCAGCCTTTGAAAGGAGAGCCTAACAAAAAAGCACAGATGTTGAGGCTGTTATGGCGATGAGCAATATTGAGAAATTGACCGCCGATCTGGAGAAAATACTGCCTGATCGCATTGTAGTTTACCATGAGTGAAAAACAATGTCCATGTCGTGTTAGAGATGGATATCCGCGATTGAGGAGTGCTTGTTCCTGGCTGTAGCCTTTGTCTCCGGAAATCAACAGCAAGCGATCGCCTGAGAGGTAGCGCAGGTTGTCAATACATTTGAGGCCGACCCTGGGAAATAAAATTGTGGTATCTTGCAGACGTTGGCGGTAATTTTCGAGGATTTTGTTGAAATTGGGGTTGTCGTAGTAGTTGGAAGTGATGGGATAGTCTTCAAAATTAATCTCAACCTGATTGATTAGTGTGGGATCGTTAAGATCGGATACTGGTTGAGGGGGAATTAAGGTAACTAAGCTCTCGTATAACTGTCCGTTGCGAACGGAAAAGGCATCTGAAGGAATGCTATCGAACACATAGTTGGCAAGAACGATCAGGGGATTTTTCAGGGTTGCGGCAGAGAGAATATAGCTGCCGTAATCCAGGGTAAGTTGGCGATCGCGTTCCATATCGAAGCGGGCAAAATCGAGAACGCCGCTGCGGACAAATGGGTAGAGAAAGGGATGCGATCGCCAAAATGCTAAGTTGCGATCGGTAAAATCCGTCATTACGTATTTGACGGAAATGTGGTTGAGAGGGGAGCGATGGAAGAACTCGAAGAATTTCTTGAGAAAATGATAGGCAAAGCGACCCGATCCGGCTCCGAGTTCCATAATATAGACAGGCTGATCCGTATTGAGACCCTGGGCATGGCAATCTCGTAGAAAACCGAAAATGACCTTAGCGTAGGCGTTGGCAATGAAGGGGTTGCTGGTAATGTAATGGGGAACGGTACCTTGGTTCCAAGCTTCAACCCCTTGGCGATCGAAAAAGTTGCGTTGGAACCTCCACAACAGCGATTTTGAGAGCCGTTGGTTGCACTCAATGACCACATTTTTTGAAGGAGCGATCACCTTGTCGTTGTTCCACATTGCACCTTATTTCTCTTCGTGTCAATCACCTTCACCTGCATCCTTACGGCTCTTGTTTTCTCTTCTTGTTAGCCTTTTGTCATTTCCCACCATTGGACATCTGGATTAAGCGGAGCAGTGGTTATCTGATTCGTACCGCAGTGAATCTCGCCCTCGTTTTTGTGAAAACCTTCCCAATCGTTGACAAAATGGACAGTCAATCCCAAAATTTTCAACTTCTGCTTAATGTATTCCTCAAAGATGTAGCTCCCATTTAAAATAGGACCGAAGGGTTTGGGAACAATACAAGTGCATTTCCCGTTGGGGTTGTTAAGAACGAGCATATTAACACTATCGACTGTCATGCCAACCCAACCTCCGCCCTCAAAATTCAGTAAAACTGGAATCTCAATGAAGTCTTCGTCTTTGAGATCTTTCCCTTGAAACTTGAGAGATTTTTGAAGTATTTTTTGCGATTCATCAATGATAGGCTGCGCAAACTTAATCTGAAGTCCAAACAGGGAATCTTGTTGTTCCAAAAGCGATTTTGTGTCTAGTAATTTCACACTTTGGGGACTCTTCTGCTCCAAATCATTTTGGAGCTTCCATGAAAGAACAGTTGCCTGATTCCATTTGCCTATGTGAGGAATTTTGGGATTTTCTTGGTAACCAGGATAATCGACTGTTTGCCAACGTTCCTTCGTAAAGGAAGGATTTCCTACTGTCAATCCGCCAAAGGTCTTAGTCAGCTTCATTTTTAGGCTATCGAACGATTCTGCACGATATTCTTTGCTCAGTTGCTCTGCTATTGTAAATACAGATTCATCCACTTTCTGGGATGCAGAGGCATGAGCCAGAATATAGGCTAATCGAGGAGACAGGATTAGTGTTTTATATCCCCAATCGAGACCAAAGGATTTTTTATTTGGAACAAAACTGATAAACTCGTCCACATGTCCAACGTCCAACCAAGCAGAATCCAAGCGGACAGGTGATTGAGTCTTCTGTCCTTTAAGAAAGGGTGCTGCATAACAGGTAGTAGACTTGACTTCATCATATTCAAGCTCATCATGCCCCTGCTTAAATGTACGAATCTTGCCTTCTCCGTATATTATACGACCCAAAGGATAGCCATCTACTGGAGGACTCACCAGATAGTTTCCTCCATTATTCTGTGATGACATTTTCTTCGTCTCCTCCAACTCAAACTTCGCACCGCTACTCGTCGTCTTGCGGGCTATCTCTTGTTCTGAGAGGCTGTTGTACACTTGAGCGAGTTTATCTAGATTGTCTAACACGGCAATTTGAGAATGATGAGGTGCAATTGCATAGCCACATTTCATTATGTCACGCATAAACCCCTTGGACTTCATGGATTTAGCCATTAAGAATCTACATTCAAAACCAGCTTCTTGAGTCAACTTCTCGATCGACTTCTGAATACTTGAATTCAGTTTCATATTGTCTTCGGTGTTTTTGAGATAGACGGTGGAGTTCCAATCTAGATCGCTTGCCATTATCCAAGGTGCTACGCGAACTTCTGCTGTTTCCGTATACTGAGCGGTATTATTTTTAAATGCAAAATTTAGTTTTACAATGCCATCAAATTTTGCATTTGGATACTCCACCGCCTCGATCCACATTAAAACAGCAGAGTTTTTGGTTAATGAAAGATGAGCATTCTGATCTGAGTAAAATTTAAAATTATCCCCAACCTTTAGCCCAATAACTGGCTTGGATGTTCCCTGGACTCCAATTTGAGTTTGGGCAATACCATCACTAAATTTCTCCTTGTTTTCCTCCTTATACTCATCTATATAAATCCGAACTTTGTCGCTTGGCTCTACAGACAAAGTTGCTTCCCAATTTGTGTGTTCTTGAGGTTTGTATCCACCACCACCCCATTCAAACAGTATCGGTGTCCGTTCTGGGACACTGCTAATATCTTCCGGTTCTGGCAAGGTTGTTTTTGCCATAATTATTGCTCCATACCCTTCTTTCCCCGTTGTCCAATTTTTTTCCGAATTAACTGGTTCATCAACCTCAATCTTTCCATCTCGATTGGTATCTAGGTACATATGGAGTAACTTATTTTTGTTCTTTCGAGGATCGTGCTTTGAATCTCGCAGATATCCAGACAGATCGAGATAGGTTGCTATGTGATTCGAGAACTCAGTTGCATAGTTTCCATTGTTCGTTGCCAAATCCTCAACAAACTTCTGTTCCTCGGAGTCACTGATACCATCCTGCCAGCCTAGAGTGCTACTCTGCTCATAATCCATCATCCGATCAAACTCGGCAAATTGCTGGGAGAGTTCCACCTCCATTGCTTTTGCCTGCGGATGCGGTGCTTCGGGGGGGACCACTTCCACAGGAGCGTAATGAGCGGCTTTCGACAGTGACGGGGATTGCTCCTCATCCATTTTCTGGTCGAAGTCTTGGAAAGTCGGCTCGAGTTCCAAAGCTTCCCAGTATTCGTGGCTGAGGGCATCGGCTTCGGCTTCCCGGCTATTGCGCAGCGATCGCAGTTCCTCACGAATGGCTTTCATTTGAGCTGCCATTGCTTCCGTCTGTTCCTTTGGCTGCTGCTGTTTCTGCCACTGCAATTGCTTAACTTCGTTGCGAATTTCCTGAAGTCGAGCCCCTAGGGCATCAGAGTGAGGGGAGGATACTTCGCTGCTGAAGTCGGCTGCATGGTAAACTTCCTCTTCGTCTTCAAAGGAATCGGACTCAGCTTGGAAGGGTACGTTTCCTGTTGCCATTTCGTCAACATAGTCTACATCCCAAGAACTAGCTTTGGCATAATCTTCATCCCAGGGACTAGCTTCGGTGTAGTCTTCTTGTTGAACGGTGATGGGTTCGTTGAAATCGAAAGCCTGAGCTTCCATTGAGGAGTTATCGTCTTCAGCGGTGACTATTTTAATCGGACTGCCGTCATCGAAGGAACACACTTGGAGACGGTGGTTTTGAGACTGGGGTGGTTGATTGGGTTCTGCAACTGCTTTTTCGAGCTTGAACAAGGAACCCGAACCTGACGGCGAGGGGGGTGAGGGATGATTTTGGGGCTGGGGTGGTTGATTGGGTTTTCCGACGGCTTTTTCGAGATTGAATAAGGAACCTGAACCCGATGGCGAGGTTTCGGTTGGAGGGGGAGGGGACGGACGATGGCCTTCCAGTTGTCGATCAAGCTCGAAGAGTCGGTTGGTGGAGTTAGGGTTTTTCATTGTCGTTACTTCCAGGTTTAAACTACTAAAAAGTTTGGCAAGTAGAAGCTAGAAACCGAGTTTGAAGGTGGCCAGAGAGATTTTAGATTTTAGATTTTAGATTTTAGATTGAAGAATAAAACGGTCACAAGCCCCTAAATTTATTTATGGGGTAAATCTAAAATCTTCAATCTTCAATCTTCAATTGATTGACGCTATCAACGAGAGATCAAGGTTCTGACAAGAGAAACCCGGTTTCTTGACCGGCTCTCTAGCCCGTTGTCGCGATCGCGATCATCTGTTTCAATAGCTGACATTGTGCTTTCTTCCCAGGGGGTGAACGAAATTTTGGGTGGGATTTCTGGTCTCCGCGTCCCCGCGTCCCCGCGTCTGGTGCGTCTGCTGACTCGTTTCCCCACACCTTTTTTCGCTCACCCCTTCCCAGGGGTGGGGAAGCGGTTTGCTCGCTTCCAGGGCCAAGCTTTCTCTCGTGTTGTGCTGCCCATCGTCCCCCCCCAATGGCTCGGTACTAGTTCGAGTCACAAAGCAGATAGCTTTCGCTAGCCTCAGCAGAAAAATTTTAACTACAGCCCCTAGGAAGGCTAGGGTATAGAGGCGGAAAAGAGTAATTATAGGTAGCAAGATCACAAGCCCACGACCCATCGGCTGTAACGATGCCATTAAGTCAAAGTCAAATGGCAATAAAGTTGGGCTAGTTTCCGACCCAACGAGGGAATCATAGGGCAAGACTTTAACAAGGCTTTCACTTTGTAAGGCAGTACTCGAAGAGAACTCCCCAGGAGTGGACAGTACAACTGCTGTCGAGGGAAGCCGAGACACGACAGGCTCAGTGATCAGGCCCGAAGCGGAAGGGAAAAGTCCTTCAGTATCTCCCCATCTCCGCGTCCCCGCGTCCCCGCGTCCCCGCGTCTCCCCATCTCCCCTTGGGGGTGGTAAATCGTCTTTAGTCGAAGACTCCCCCAAGCTCAGATCGCGATCAAATTCGTCGAAAGGACTCTCAACTTCCACTTCTCCCAAGTTGAAAGAGGTGGCGTATTTCATTTTTTGGCTAATGTCGCTTAAGGCAGAATGGACTTCCTTGTTATGGGAATTATTTCCACTGGGAGAAGCAGCAAATGTTTCGTGCAAATGGTGATTTCCGCCTTGCTGTGTAGTAGTGGCAGCGAAAGTCTGATTTCCGTTTTTAGCTTCATCAGAAATTATGGTAGCGATTTCTGATTCTAATGTTTTCGTTAACGGAGGTAAATGGCTCGGTGGTAAATAATTTAACTCCTGAGCTTTTCGGTATTCAACTACAATTGGTTCTCCGGTATCGAAAACGTAGGCTTTAAATGATAACTGTGGTCTTTTATTATGCTGTTTCGGTATTTGTGCTTGCAGTTGCCTAGGATGTTCCGGCTGAAATTGCCCTACCTTGCCTCTAAGTTCTTGTTCTAAATCGAGCAAGCGATTGTTACTGGTAGCAGGGCGATCGTAACGCATTAACAGAGGACGATCGCTCGATATCTTACTATCAGGCAGTGCCTTTTGCAGTTCCCCGGCTGAGTCTCGGAAATATTCCCGGCTGTCTACTGCCTGCTGCCCTCTGCCTTCTTCAAAATAATTCTGCTGGCTCGATCGCCTGCGAGCGACCAATTCTCGTTCAAGATCGAGAAGGCGGTTTTTACTAGTAGGGCGATGATCATACATATCAATTTTAGATTTTATTAGTTAGATTGCTGTGACCAGGATAAGGGGATGTCAAACAATTGAAGATTGAAGATTGAGGATTGAAGATTTATTCCATAAATAAATTTAGGGGCTTGTGACCATTTTAAATCTAAAATCTAAAATCTAAAATCTCTTGGGTCATGCTCTTGCAGTGCGGATTTGGCATTGAGATTAGTTTTAAGCGTGAGGTTAATGACAGCGTAATGATCGAGGGCAACTTCCAGCTTTCCTGGTTGATTTTCCAGTTGAGCGCGATCGATTTTGAGGTCTATTTGGTTTTCTCCTGCTGCGATGACTGGCACTCTTTTCCCATCAAGAACTGCCACCGGAAACTCTCCCTCACCGGTAAAAATCATGAGGTTTTCACCTTTCAAAATGAGGACATTTTCGTTATAAATTTTGGTGAATTTGGCTTTAGACACCAGAGGCGGGTTTTGGCGGCGGCGAGCTTGGTTTAATAGTTGATCTAGGGTTTGGCGATCAATCTTCTCCTCTGTATAGGCATTGAGATCGATGCCTTGATCATCAACAGCACGCCGCAAATCTTCTGTCGAACGAATACCTAATTTTTTGAGGGTTTTGTGTGCTGTTTCCGGTAAGTCTGTTGCTTCGATGGCGATATCGTCTTGACTGATAGGTTGGGTTACTTCTTGAATTTGGTGCTCGCGAATCGAACCCAGTTGCAAGGTCATTTTAGATGCGCCTGCTTCTCCCGGTTTGGCGGTGGTAAATTGGATATGTCCGCTATGATATTCGGGAAATAGTTGCAAATCTAAAGCCATATCTCTAACCATGTAGGTCAGCTTGCGATTGGCTCCTTTGATGGATAGGGTATCTTGAGCGCGATCGAGTTCGTAAATCAGGGCATCGAGAAATGTGCTCAAGTTCCAGGAATTGTTGGATCTAGTCGCCATAATCAACCTCCACACCTAGCTTGAGGCGGTGAAACACCGGCATAATTGTGGTTTCTATAGTCTGGGTGGGGGCAGAGCCGTTTAAGGAGAGGTTGCCCGTTGCGTCGGCTTGGATTCGCAATTCTAAGGGCATTTCTAGTTTCATTGCTTCGATGTGCATGGTGGAACCTGTTTGGGAATCGGTGAGGATTTCGTCCCAATCTGTGAGTTGTTCTACCACTTCCGCTAAGGGGGAGTGGAGGGTATGTTGGTTGGATTGAGAACTGTTGGCTGACATGGTTCTTTAAAGACGAGGGGTTTTGGGTTTAAGGGTGACAGGAGTGGTGGGAACAGCTTTGTCGAAAAGTACCTTCATGCCATTAATCCGGACAGGTTTGGCAGAAAGTGGAGTAGCAGCATCAGACAAAGCAAATTGAACTGCCATACTAGAGGAAATATTCCCAATAAAGCGCTCTTTCATGTCCGCTAAGCCTCGATCAAAAATGGATCGAACTTCAGAATACTTTTTCCCTTTAACTGCCTTCACGGCGGGTTCAATGTACTTGTTGTAGATCTCTTGATAGATTTTTTTATATTTTGGCTGGCTATTGATCACGGGTATGACATCTTTGGCTAATTTGTAATATTCAATCACAGCCTTTTCTCCATCCGAGTCTTTGGCTAAGACATTATCCCGATACCACCGGAGTTGCTTGAGTTCTTCACAGTCATCTGACTTGCCCAAAGTCAGACAGGTTGCTGTGGCAATATAGCAAGGACTGTTTCCTCTTGGTGCCCTAAATATTAGGTTCCCCAGATGGTTGACCAGAGGGTAGCGTGTGCGTGAATTGTAACCATTCCAGGGACCTGAAATAGCACGATAAAAAACATTTTGAATTAAAGCACCATAATCTACATATACAACACCTCCAGGGCCGTGAAGAAGCGTGACTCCATTAGCTCTGTCTTCTGGGTTGCGTGTCAAATTTGTCGCAGCCATATTAGCAAGAGCTTGATAGGAAGTGTTATAGTTTGGGTCGTAATATCGGTTGTTGTACGAAAGGACTTTATGGTCGCCCCAGTAATAATGGGCTGTTAAATTTCCCTGTCGATCACGGATATTAGGAGACAGATTGAAAACACCGGCAAGAGAGTGATTTGAGATAAATCCTCTGTCGTTGTTGCTGTAACGAGTGTTTGCGTTTTGTGCCGTACCTAATTGTGGCACGGCTAAGTTCGGAAGGCCGCATCCAAAAGGCGGGGGACAAATCATAAGGGCATATAAAGCACCTACCACTGCTTCACATTGTCCTCGATTAGTTGTGCCATCTAGCAAGCCCCGTCCTGTCTGTAGCGATCCGACACTGCCATCCCACGTCCAATGCCCTGTAATGCCTTGATGTAGGGCATGCATCAGGGCGTCTATATCAAATACTGGGGGAGCTGGGAGTAAAGCAAGGGCAATATTGTAAGCAGCAATAATCTGTTCTCCTAGGGTATTGTTTCCGGCTAACCCATTTACAGTTAGAGGATTTTGTGCAGCTACAGTTAGCGTTAAATTGTTGTTTAAGAGGGTCTGATAGGGTGGCATGATTTTTTTCCTACTAGTTGTTTACAGAAAATGCAGAAAATACTGTTTCCCTGGGGGGGTTATTTTCCCGTTGTAGCTGCCATGAATTGAGAGATAAATTGGGAGCGCTTTAAAGCCACTTGCTCCCAAGTTTTAAGAACTCGTACCGACAAACCGAGCGGCACTAGGCATAGGAAAATAAACAGTCCGATCGCTCAATTCTAAAACCCGACCATTGGCATCGCTATCGATCACC
The DNA here is from genome assembly GCA_010672425.1 of Symploca sp. SIO2E6. Lineage (GTDB taxonomy): Bacteria > Cyanobacteriota > Cyanobacteriia > Cyanobacteriales > Coleofasciculaceae > Caldora. Next base: position 13,335 of record JAAHGR010000054.1, on the reverse strand, counting down.
TGCTTGAGCACCACTCGCCGCAGATCCACCTCCGGATAAACCCAGAGAGTAGCACTATCCCCCTCATCCCCTTCAAACTCCACTTGAGTACGTGCCAGTTGATGGAAACTATCGCGAAACTCGCAGCAAGACAATGCCGCTATTTCCCCATCATCAAGACGGGGTTTATCAGAAATCCAGGCCAATAACTGCTCTAGCTGCTGTGGACTTAGCACCATGCCCGTTTTTAACTTGCCCGCTCGCTCGCTTGTGTCCCGATCGTCCATGTGGATCATGGTTTCCATGCGGGCATTATTTCGCTCCTTGGGCTCTAAGACATAGTAGTACTTGCAGTCTAGAGCAATACGCTGCCCATCTTCGGCAAAATCCCCTTGCCAAACCTTATGCCAGTAAGGACGATACTCCTTGGGGTCGTTGAGAGGAATCGTTTCTTCTACTCCTTCCAGGCGATCGAAGATATACCCTCCCACCAAGGTCACTAGAACCGCCGTACTGGTTCCCAGTCGTTTTTTGTTGCCTGTGCGACTGGAGTGGGCTGTCCAAGTCAATACCGCACAAATCAGATATTCTTCATTCGGTTTGAGCGATCGCAACTGTTTTTGGCCTAACTGAAATATACCATGAACCGGCCCTGAGCGCAAGTTTTCCACCGGATATTTTTGCTCAGCTAACACCTCCAAAGTTTCCGGGTTCTTCACTAATAACCGCACCGTTCCCCGGGTAATGGGACGGGGAGTATCTAACACCAAGGGAAAGGTAATATCCTCATCAATGCGATACAAAACCCGGGAAGCTCCCCCAGTTGTTTGGGGGCGAATCCCGGCAAAGTGGAGTCGCACCGTTTCCTGACGGTGGTATTCCGGTTCCCGACCGTTGAGACCATTGCGCAGGGGAACAAGATCGGGATCTTCTTCCCTGATTTCGTCGGCGATTGCCTGGATAAAGCCGGGAAAATGCTTACCCGCTTCTAAGGCTCCGTGAGCGATCGTACCCAGTAAAACCCGCGATCGCATCGGTCCCGAAGAGATGGTCCGCACGGTTTCTGGGTGCAAGGAACGTCCCAACAATGGCATTAAACTCGGCATATGATCGAACACTTCCGGCGGTAGCATCACTCGCCCAGGAAAGGGAGCATAGCTATCAAAACTCAGGGCTTTGGCAGTACTTGGCGCTGCCTTCGCGTTCTGAAGTTGAGAGATTAAGCTCACAATTTGATTGAGAGTATCGGGGTTTTGCAGCTGCGCCTTAATTTTGTCCGGGTGTCCCCCTGTCCCTGGCAATAAGGTATCGAGCAATTTCGTCACCCCCGTAACGGCAACTCCTGCTTCGGGACCTAAAATGCCAGTTAGGATTGGCGCGGCAACTGGTGCGACAGCTTTGACGGCTTTAACCACACCAGAAGCTACTTTGCCAACAGTTTTGATCAAACCGTCCAAAAGTCCCATGCTCTCGCTGTAGGATTCTTGGTAGCTAAAAGGCTGAGTATAGACTGGTTGATTGTCCATAACACTTGGGGTAGAAAATGATAGGGAAATGGGTCTAGGGTTAGAGGTGATGGGAACCGGAATGATTGGGGAAAAGGCCGGACCATTGCCCTGGCGATCGCGAAAGCTAAACAGTTGCAAGTAACGGTAGCGGAAATCGAAGCGATCGCTCGGTATTTCTACAAAGGTACGACCCAGGGTTTCCGGTGGTAAGGGACCGATAACGGGTGAAACAAATCGAGTATTTTCCAGAAATGTCAGACCGTTGCGAGTAAAGGTGCGATCATCCCCAATGCTATAGGCGTAGAACCGATTCACCGTGCCAATATCGATGTGAAAACGGGTCGTTTTGCCTTGATTAGCTTTAAATTGGATGATTGCTAATGACATAGACAGATGTGTTTAAAGTTCTAGATTCAAGGCTCAACTTTTGATCGAGGGGTTAAGATTGGGGGTTAGATGAAATATGAAGTGGAATTTCCATTCTCCGCGTCTCCGCGTCTCCGCGTCTCCACTTCTAATGACTCGTTTCCCCACTACTTTTTTCCCTCACCCTAAGATTGGTTTCCGTTTTGAGTTTCGTCGGTTTTTGGTTTGACTGAACCTGGGTTATCGCGGTTCATCAAAATATTTTGGAAGTTGTCTAAAGTAAAGTAATCGGTTTTGAAGTTGATTTCCACTTCACCATGTACTTGAGTGCTAGATGTAGTTGCCGCAGCACTTTGCACTTGGGCAGTCGAAACCGAAATTTTTGTATTCCTCTTACGATTGCCATAGCCGCCTCCCATCATGCCCAGGAAGCCACCCATGCCAATCGTGCGACTGCGAAGTTCCTGCTTATTTTGTTGGGCAGCATCGCCTTTGCGAATTTGCTCTTGAGCAGTAATTTGGAAATCTAGGCTGGCTTTGACTTTTCCATTATCAACGACTAAGCGCGTCACCCCCATAAGCAACATTTCTTCCAACAATTGTTGGTGTTGCCGTACCAATTGCAATTTAGCTTGTAGGATTTCGCCGCGAATATCTTCGCTATTGGTATCGACAGCATTACCGTTAGCATCTCCCAGGCTAATTTGGCTACTAGTATTGCTAGTACTGCTCCCATCCAAGCTGCCAAGATTGCCGGAACCAAGCAAGTTCCCACCTAAATTACTACTGCCAATGATTTGGAAACGGTCAGGTTGATTTTCCGCTAAAAAGGCATAAGCAGTAACATCATCAACAGTATCAATAAATTTACTCGCCGGTTGGGTAATGCGATCAACTAAGTCGGCGTAGGAGTCCATTTGCTCCTGAGTAACTTGCAAGTTGGCATCGAATACCCCCTTGAGCAAGTCTTTGACAAATTGAGGAAAATCGACTTGGCGCAAAGTTCTGCCAGTGAGTTGGCCTTGTTGATCGATGCGGCGATTCAAGTGACGACTATCATCAATTAAGTCTCCAGCAGCCATGGCATTAGCCAATTGTTGCTGTCGCGACAATTTTTGAGACAGTTCGCCAACGCGATTCTTGTAAAGCGCAAACTGTTCTGCTCTTGATGTGTTGATAAATCCCGGGTCTTTACCCAATTGTTCTCGAGCCATCGCCCGCGCTCGTTCCTCAATGCTTAACTGGTTCGGCATAGTTTTGTTTCTCCCTTTCCCTACTTAGGGTTTGCTGCAATTTGTCAATTGATTTGGGTTTTGAAGTAATGAGTAATGAGTAATGAGTAATGAGTCAATTTTTTTGACTTGGAAATTTATCCAATTCCCAATTCCCAATTCCCAATTCCCAATTCCCAATTCCCAATTCCCAATTCCCAATTCCCAATTCCCAATTCCCAATTCCCAATTCCCTGCGCCGTTAGGCACTTATTACCACCGATCAAAGTCGTCGTTACTGCCAACGCCACTGCTAGCCAAGTTATGGAATTCAAAATCGTCGTCATCAACATCCCCCTCTTTAATGTCGTAAGCGATGAAGTTAGCCCCGCCATTACCCATACGTGGGCCATTAGTGGGTGGTTTAGATGGTAAAGATCTTGGTGACTGCTTGTAGGGCTTACCGTTGAAAGTTTCCCGTGCTAAAACCCAGGCTTCTACAGAGGTTAGCAGTTGCTCGAACTGGCTAGATTTGACGGAATTGGCGTTAAAGTTGGCGATCCATTCAAAGATTTTGTTACCATCTACCGCTAGGGTTTTAATAGTTTCAGTATTGGGAGCCTGACCGAACTCCTCTTTGGCAATGCGCTCAATGGTATTCCACAGACTTTGGCGACTACCGCCATAATAGCTGCGAACATCTTCGCTATTAATAATTTCGATCGCTTCTTGCAGGTGATTGTAATCCTCCGTCACTTGCAAATGGGCCATGCCCGTCATATAGTCGCTGAGATTGTATTGCAAATCTTCTGTGACTTGATAGATGCGAGAGTTGGAAACTCCGCTATTTTGCCAAGTACTCCAATAGGCTTTGCGTTCGGTTTTGTAGATGTATTTCATCACCTCAGAAACCAACTGTTCCCACAAAGTAGTAAAATCATGATTTACTGCCATGCGCGAGAGGACTTGTCCATTGCCTTTGTTGAGTACCCGCTTGTAGAGCATGGCTCGTTCTTCAGGGGTTGAGCGTTCGCTGCGACGCTTATGAAAACGGTATAATGCTGAAGCTGTGTCTCCATCGGGAATGTCGAGCAAGCCGCTGGCCCAACGCAAAACCAGAGCATTGGCTACATCGAACACCCGCATCACTTCACCGACACAATAGATGTAATCGAGGGCTCCCGCAGCCAAGATATTGTTTTTTGTAATCCCCTGAGTCTCGATTGATTCAAAGCGATCGACGGAAAAATCCCAGGTATTTTCAAAATCTTTAGAAGAATAAATCAGATCGATCGGATCTTCAGAGTCACTGGCACCGGTTTGGGCGTAGTTATAGGCGAGGACAAAATATTTATCGTAATCGCCTTCGGTATAATTGTCCTCATCAATTATCACGTCTAGTTCAACGAGACGATCAAGCATTTTATCTTTGATACTATCAGTGAACTTGCTCGAATCGATATCTGTTTGCCTGCCAATAAACTCATCAAGGTAATAGGATAAGAGGCCCCGTTCGTTAATCGTGTCGAGTATTTCTTCAACTGCGGGTTCAACTTCCCCCGATGTAATGGGAAGTCCACCTTCTTCAATCAAATCGTCGAGTATCTGCCACTTATTGGCTGTCTCATCAATTGAACTGATGTGTTTGTCAAGGCAAACCAGACCGAACATTTGACCGTAAAACCGAGTTTGTGGGTCTTCTTGGACATAGCGCAAGACCGCATTGTACATTGAGCTTTCGTCAATCGAACCCTCTTGGTACGCCAAGTAAATCATCCCCGCGTAGATGGTTGTACTAGAGAGCAACAGTTGTACAACATTGTCTAGAGAGGCATCGTTAAGGCTATCTGTGACTTGGGATACTATGCCGGTCAATGACTCTGAGATGATGACTTGTTTAGCATCATCAACACTATCGGCTGCCGTAGCATCGTCGGAGAATGTATCCGTGTAGAATGTGGTTTCGTAGTAGGATTCCACTGCTTCTAGTGCCTGGGTTGCGTAATCATCGAGGGTTACGCTTGGGGCGTTAATCGCTAAAACGGCATCGACAGAACTGGTTGTTGCCATGATTTTTCTCCTGTAGTTAGGTTTGCGATTGGCTGAACTCTTGTTGAAAATAGACGCGGGGACGCGGGGACGCGGAGACGCGGAGACGCGGGGACACCATAATTTTCATCATCCTGGCATCTTCACCAGGGAAATCCCTGGGTAACCAAGGAATTCGAGTGCCCAAAACTAGGATAAATACTTCATTCTTTCTTACTTGTTACTTGTTACTTGTTACTTGTTACTTGTTCTCCCAAACCCTAGTTATCAGTCTAGGATTCGCTGCTGGCAAGACTAGCAGCTACGCTGAGGACGCTGAGGGAATTCTCCGATACAGTTGTTGACTCTGTTTCTTCCTCGGTGCTGCTATTAGAAGCGACAACGTCGGCAGCCACTTCGAGGAAGCTGCTGGTAGCGGTACTACTACTGCTGATCGTGGTAGTGGTAGTCTCTGAGGCTTCCGACACAGTTTCAGTGGATTGGGAGACTTTGTGATCGATATACCGCTTCAATACCTGTGCAAGTTCGTCATAGCTTTCAGGTACCTCTCGCAGCTGAGCGATCCAAATATCATTTGAGCCCTGAGGGGTCTCGATATCAGACATCTCACCAGCCGTAAAGCCCGTTAAGTATAGACTGCCGTCGGAAGCAACGTTCATGTTATAGATAGCATCCTTGCTATCGTCAGACGAGTTGATTTGTTTGAGCCAAACTTGCGCTCCCGTATAAGCATTGTACTTAAAACTCAAAGCATCGCGGGAAGTGACTGCCTCTAAATCACCGAACTGACCGTCAGTCCATCCTCCGATATACACACCGCCATTGTTATCGACGGAAATTCCCCGCATCCAGACAGCAAATGTACCTTGGTCATCGCCAAATTGGTCGAGCCAGACCTGTTCTCCCGTACTCGCCTGTAATTTGGCAATCCATGCCTGATACTTAGTGTACGATACGTTCGGGTCACCTTCTTTTAAGTCGCCATAGGTAAAACCGGTCGCGTAAACGCCACCACTGTCATCGACGGCAACGCCTATGGCTCGTTCATTCTGGTCGCTGGCGCTACTCAATGACTCGCCCCACTGACGCTCCCCATCGCTACTGTATTTGGCAATCCAAATATCCTCTTTTTCTTCTGTAACGCCCTCAATGGATGTTGTGACGGTGGTATAGCCGACTGCATAAACATTACCGCTGCCATCGACTGCGAGATCCCTGCCGTAGCTTTCGCTCTCACTGCTACCGAATTGCACAATCCAATTGAGCTCCTGGTCTGTACTCAATTTGGCAATCCAAGCATCTAAGGTGCCAGTAGTCTCCAGCGCATCGCCATCTGGGGAGAGCATCGAGCCTGCCACAATGCCAGTCATATACAAATAACCGTTGCCATCTGTCACAAGAGAGTGGGGTTTTTGAGGGACATCATTTTCAGACTCAAAGTTGTAAGTCCATTCTTGCTCTCCGGTGTCAAGGTTGAATTTGATTACCAAAGTTTTCCCCATGGCATCTGCCTCTGTCAAATCATCTGTACCTATTTGAATCAGCACGTAAACGCTATCATCGTCTACGACAAGATCGCGACTCAAGGAATTTTTTTCATATTCTTCCCCATAGCTGAGTTGTTTGAGCCAGATTTGCTCTCCCGATTTGGCATAGAATTTACCAACCCAGGGATTCCAATAGTCACTCGCGCTACCGTCGGACAAGTCACCCCCAATATATCCACAAACATAGATGTACTTGTTGTCGCTATCCATAACAACTGCAAGACCTAGATCATTGCCAGACGTTCCCAGTTGTTGAAGCCAATCGATTTCTGCTTGCATGGTTTACCTCAGTTTGTAATCTAATAACCGCAACGCATCGAGGAGGTTGAGCTTGCCAAACCCTGCTTTGCGATGTTTGAAGTGTGGATCTACCTTATCGGCTGTTTGTTGGAGCAAATATTTAATGGCTCGATCGCGCAATTTTATCCCTTCTTTAATCAAGGCATAAGATTTCAGCAATGCCACTGCCCCAGCTACGAAAGGTGCAGCGTGAGAAGTTCCCGTGGAAAAGGCATAATCGTTTTCAATATAACTGCTGTAAATATCGGTTCCCGGCGCAACAAAATCTACTTGTTTGCCGTAGGTGGAAAAGGGGGCAACTCGATTAAGTTCATCGATCGCGCCGACAGTAATTACATGAGGTAAAGCACCTGGATAGTAAGACTCTTCCTGGCCATCGTTCCCCGATGCCGCTACTAATGTGACACCTTGCCGTTGGGCATAATCTACAACTTCTTGATGGGGCAATCCACCTCCAGTACTTTTAACACCCAAACTCATATTAATGACGTCTGCACCACGATCGATCGCCCATTTAATCCCGACATTGATATTATCAATTAACCCTGAACCAACGCGCTTATTGCCTTTTTTCATTGCACCCAAAACCCGCACCGGCAAAACTCTACATTGGGGGACTACACCCGGTGGCATTTGCATACCTTTGGCTGCGATAATCCCAGCAACATGAGTTCCGTGTCCGACTTCATCATCCGGCTGATCATCAAACCCTAAAAAGTCACCGACAAATTCCCCTGCACCGTTGATAATATCGACGAAATCGTATCCCGGTAGGAGTGCGTCTGCCAATTCCGGGTGATTGAGATCGATACCAGTATCGAGAACTGCCACCGTCACGCGATCGTCTCCCCGGGTAAACAATTGGTGTGCGTCAGGAACCCCAATAGTTTGGCGTGATCGCACCCCAGTGCCCACACTCATTTGCGTTGCTTGTAATTCCGGCAAGTCCGCATAACCAATGTCACCAATAGCAGCCGATTCCACAATTGGCAGTTGGGATAAATCCCGCACCAGTGCAGGCGGCACAGTCCGATCATGTTGTGCAATCAGACGGTAGATACGATGGAACCCACAGTCCCATTCGCTATGACTCCATTGGCGATCGGCACTGTCGTATTCTTTAGTCACCCAAACGGGAAACTTGTAGCGATCAAAAACTGCATCTACATCAGGATGTAACCGCGTTTTTACTAACTCTCGTTTGTAAATTAATTGTTGCCAGTGAGGAAAAATAATATCAGTTGTAGGTAGACGTTTTAGCTTTATGCGGATGTGCCATTTCATGGCGTTCCTGCCTCCGGTTTCCGACAACTTTTATAGATTATCACGGCATTCTATTGTTAGTCAAAAGAAACGTCACTATTCGTCATAAATAGTTGATTTTTTATTTTTTAAAACGGAAATTAACCTCTTTAAAACAAGGGAATTAAGCCCCTTGTTTTTTCTTCATTTACGAAGAATTAACGAGACCAAATTAATCAATTCCCAATCCCCAATTCCCAATTCCCAATTCCCAATCCCCAATTCCCAATTCCCAATCCCCAATTCCCAATTCCCAATTCCCAATTCCCAATACCCAATACCCAATTCCCAATCCCCAATACCCAATACCCAATACCCAATACCCAATACCCAATACCCAATACCCAATTCCCAATTCCCAATTCCCAATACCCAATACCCAATTCCCAATTCCCAATTATCAATTCCCAATTATCAATTATCAATCTTATTGACAATAAGCGATCGCTTAGGGAACTGAATTTGGTAGACAAACCAAACTTGTAACCAATACACCACAATGGCAAGCTCAATATGCTAAGACTTAATAGACTGCATGGAACTGATGGCATCGAAAGTGGGGTAATGACTACACTTACGTGGTTGCTATCCCGACTTTCGAGCCATGACGACCGTCCCTGAGCGGGACAAACAGAGTACGTTATATTTTTCTTTGCAGGTAGCACCAGCAGCATTTCTGCTGCTTTGCAGGTTGGCAACCAACCACTATCGATGGCAAATCCTTGATTGCAGGAGTACATTACACTGGTGAATACATCTCTTAACCTCACAGAAACCGTCGATATTCAAGTAGAAGACGATCGCACTGGTATGAGTGTGGAGACTCTCAAACGGGCCTTTGCAGACAACCTCTTCTATGTCCAGGGAAAATCTGAGTCCACAGCCACACTCCAAGATTACTATATGGCTCTTGCCTATACAGTGCGAGACCGGCTGCTTCAACGTTGGCTCCAGACAGCAAAAACTTACTCAGACAAAAATGTCAAAACTGTTTGTTACCTCTCAGCAGAGTTCCTGATGGGTCGCCATTTGGACAATAATCTGCTCAACCTGGGTATCTATGACAAAGTTCGTCAAGCAGTTAAAGAATCTGGACTGGACTTGGATGATTTAATTGAGCAAGAAGTAGACCCTGGTTTAGGAAATGGGGGTCTAGGAAGGCTGGCTGCCTGTTTCCTGGATTCCTTAGCAACCTTAGAAATTCCCGCAGTTGGCTACGGTATTCGCTACGAGTTTGGTATCTTTCACCAGATCATTAAGGATGGCTGGCAAGTGGAACTCCCGGACAAGTGGTTGCGTTTAGGTAATCCCTGGGAAATTGCCCGTCCTGAGGCTTACGTTGAGGTGAAGTTTGGTGGCCATACAGAAATCTACAGCAAGCATAAAGGCCATAGTCGGGTTTCTTGGATATCGGAGAGGACAGTCAAAGCTATCCCTTATGATACTCCTGTACCGGGATACAACACCAATATGGTCAATCGTTTGCGTCTCTGGAAGGCTGAGGCTGGTGATGAGTTTAACTTTGATGCTTTCAACGCTGGTTACTACGACCAAGCTGTATCTGACAAGATGAGCTCAGAGACAATCTCCAAGGTGCTCTATCCCAACGATAATACTCCTCAGGGACGACAACTTCGCTTAGAACAACAGTACTTTTTTGCCTCAGCATCCCTCCAGGATATTATCCGCCATCACCTGCGACACAATGAAAGTTTGGATAATCTCCATGAACGAGTAGCGATTCAGCTCAATGATACCCACCCGGCAGTCAGTATTGCGGAATTAATGCGGTTACTGGTGGATCAGCACGAATTATATTGGGATACAGCTTGGGATATCACCCAAAAAACCTTCGCCTACACTAACCATACTCTATTGCCAGAATCCCTTGAGCGTTGGCCGATAGAACTGTTTGGTAGCCTTTTACCCAGGCACCTAGAAATTATCTATGAAATCAATCATCGCTTCCTCGAAGATATCAGGGCCTGGTATCCTGGTGATGAAGAATTGGCAACGCGGCTATCGATTATTGAGGAATATCCCGAAAGGGCAATCCGCATGGCCAACTTAGCTTGTGTGGGGAGTCATGCCGTCAATGGGGTGGCAGCACTCCATACAGAACTATTGAAAAAAACCACACTGCGAGATTTTGCCTGGTTGTGGCCAGACAAATTCTACAATAAGACTAATGGAGTCACACCACGTCGTTGGATTCTGTTGAGTAATCCGAAGCTGTCTGAGTTGATTACCGAAAAAATTGGTGATGCTTGGGTGACTGATTTGGATAAAATGCAACAAATCGAAGAATTTGTTGAAGACCCCCAATTTCGCGATCGCTGGCGGGAAATTAAGCAAGAAAACAAGCGCAATCTCGCTGACTACATTTGGAAACACAATAGCCTGGAAATCGACCCTAATTCCATTTTCGATGTCCAAGTCAAGCGGATGCACGAGTATAAACGTCAGCTGTTAAGTGTGCTGCATGTCGTTGCTCTGTACAACCGGATTAAACAGAATCCCAACCTAGATCTTGTACCCCGCACTTTCATCTTCGCAGGGAAAGCGGCTCCCGGCTACTTTATGGCTAAATTGGTGATTAAGTTAATCAACTCCGTAGCAGAAGTAGTCAATAAGGATCCTGATGTTCGCGATCGTTTGAAAGTGGTATTTTTAGCTAACTTTAGTGTCTCTCTCGGACAAAAGATTTACCCAGCAGCGGATCTCTCAGAGCAAATTTCCACAGCAGGAAAGGAAGCCTCCGGTACAGGCAATATGAAATTTGCCATGAATGGTGCTCTGACTATCGGTACTCTTGATGGCGCCAATATTGAGATCCGGGAAGAAGCGGGAGCAGACAATTTCTTCCTCTTTGGCTTAACTGCCTCAGAAGTACAGGAAAGGAAGGCCAACGGATACAATCCGATGGATTACTACAACGGTAATGGAGAACTCAAGGAAGTCATAGATCGTATTGCTCATGGCTACTTCTCCCACGGCGATACCGAAATCTTTAAACCGATTGTAGACTCCCTGCTCTATGATGACCAGTACATGCTGCTTGCTGATTACCAAGCCTACATTGATTGTCAACAGCAGGTAAGCCAAGCTTACCAAGATCAGGAGTATTGGACTCGCATGTCAATTATCAACGCCGCTAACATGGGTAAGTTTTCTTCGGATCGCACGATTCGGGAATACTGTGAGCAAATCTGGAAAGTGAAGTCAGTTAACATTGAGCTGGAAGATTATGTTCAAGGTGGCGCATTTTTGCATGCAGCAATGTAAGTTGTTATTTGTTATTTGTCGTTTGTTGTTTGTTATTTGTTGTTTGACATTTGACATTTGACATTTGACATTTCCTTAACATCTATCCCTCTTCCAAAAGTCCCCGTGGAAGTCAAAGCGTAGCATCCTCTGGCCTCCCCGTGGAAGCAAAAGCGTAGCATCCTCTGGCCTCCCCGTGGAAGCAAAAGCGTAGCATCCTCTGGCCTCCCCGTGGAAGCAAAAGCGTAGCATCCTCTGGCCTCCCCCTTATTAAGGGGGACGGGAGGGGGATCCAAGGGGGACGGGAGGGGGATCCAAGGGGGACGGGAGGGGGATCCAAGGGGGACGGGAGGGCTCACAAGGGTAGGTTTTTAATATTTCGGTCAATAAGAGACAAGGAGGACAAGGAGGGAAAGTAGACAAGGAAGATGTTTCACGAAAAACTGGGATGAATGTTGCATCTGGGATTTTTAAGAACCGAACAATAATTTATACGGGTTTCGCGGTTTGCTGAAAACGGGGGTGATTAACCCGGATTTGGTATCAAGAAGAAAACCACATTCTCTTACCTCTCATTTTTCTTGTCTCGCCTTAAGTTGCTAGCCAATAAAGTCAGCAAACTTATCAACAGAAAGAATAAAAATAGATATGAATCTCGATAAATTTTCGGCAGTAACTCCACCTTCAAGGTCTAAGTCTGCTTCCAGAACAGCATCTCCCTCTTCATCAATGTATGCTCGTGAGAATCTATGATTTTTATTCCATTCATTCACCTGATTCAGAGTTACTGTTATCCCCGTAAACCCTATATAAAGTTGTATATCTTTTTCAGAATGAAACACAATAGCTTTGTATTGCCTAATTTGAAATGAATAAACACCATTCTTTAATTCTTGGTAATCAAGATCAAGGGATTCTAACATTGCTCCCAATAACCTTGACGATCCAAAATTAACAACCGTTTCCTTAGAAACATCTTGCGCTTGAGTAATCTCAGCTGTCAGCATAATGCTGGAGTAAGGTATTAAAGTGAGACCTGCTATGAAAAATACTCTCATAAACAGGCATTTTCCAATCAACGACATTTTACTCATAAGGCTTCTTGAAGATTTAAATGTGGATACTATATCATCTATACAGACAAATTATTTCAGTAGATGAAAAACTTTTTGCTAAGTGAGCGATCGCTAAAGGAAAAAGATGAGCATTACTTAGTACATAAGTTCTGTAAGCGAAGCATCTTCTGGCGAACCGTGGAAGTCAAAGCGTAGCATCCTCTGGCTTCCCCCTCCTGGGAGCTATGCGTTAGGCACAAGTCGGTGTAACCTTTATATACCAGTCGTTCTCATTAACGGTTGCAGTTTGGGTTTGCTCTTGATAAGAATCTTTTTAAGGATATCGAGAATGATTAACTCATCCCACGACTAAAGTACGTGGGATGCAAGCGTTATTTGTTGTTAGTTGTTAGTTGTTTGTCAAAAAACAAAAAACAAAAAACAAACAACATTTGCGAATGCAAAGCATGGTGAGCAACGCGAGGCAAAGCATGGTGAGCAACGCGAGGCAAAGCGGCGGGCGGCTATCCCTCCCATCCCTGAAGGAATGGGCTTCCCGCCGCTTTCGGTGAATGTAGAATTGGGAATTAGGAACAAATTAAGTATATTTGTAGGGGCGGGTAATGGAAAATCTTATCGTATTTTACGATAACTGTTGTACAAAACCCGCCCTAGCGATAACCTCGCGCTTAGTTACGTTAACCCTTATGATACTGACAGGGTAGGTAGTGAAGCCCAATATTCGGGTCAAATG
>JAAHGR010000539.1 GCA_010672425.1 Symploca sp. SIO2E6 | reverse complement strand
AGCACTAGAAGCTAGAATCAAACGTGTTGAGAATCAAACCTGAAGCACCAACTCACTGTGGAACAGGCTTCGGTGCCTGTATTATATAATGTTAAGCAAGCGATCGCGAGACCTAATAGCGATCATTAGGAAGATGCTCACACTACATATTCACCCATTCACCCATTCACCCATTCACCCATTCTCCAACTTGGTTCACAATCCTAATTCTTAGCGTAATTCTTCAGGAGAGATCGCACAATTGGCAATAAGTGCGTTTATTGGTTATCACCGATCGCGAGTAAGATGGTTTTGCTGATAACTGATATAGCGATCGCGAGTAAGATGGTCTTGCTGATAACTGATATAGCGATCGCGAGTAAGATGCTCGCACTACTGGCGTGACACACCTAAAACTGTAGGTTGGGTAGAGCGATAGCGAGACCCAACACAACCCGCTCCAGCGTTGGGTCTCGTTGCCTCGACCCAACCTACAATTCTATTCCCTCATTTTAGGTGTGTCACGCTACTACTGGCGTGACACAGCTAAAATGGTGTAATAGGAAATCGACGGCTTCCTTGTAAATTAAGGGTTTGAGCCAAAATCTATTCCCTCATTTTAAGTGTGTCACGCCACTACATTCTTAATTCTCTAGCAGGTTGACGCAGTTGGTAGGATAATGTATCAGATAGCGATTGCCTACAGCAGCTGCAAGAGCGATTCGCAAATTCTGCAATGGTAATCACATCAAACACAGCTTAACACCTAAAACCACAATGGACGAAAACCGCTGGCAGGCTTACCTGAAACTAATTCAATCGCTGCTGAGTTGCCCTAGTGGGGAAGAAACTCAGACATTGCAGGCACATCGGGAACTTGTGGATGCAGGATTGCTGGAAGCGATGATATCGGTGGCTGAGCAGATGACAGCGGAGGGGAATAGGAATGCAAGTTGGTTGAGGAAGTATGCAGTTGAGATTGCCCACGGTTTGGGCATGGTAGCAGCAACACCCCAGGAATATTCGCAGTTTTTGATGCAGGTGTTACAGGCAATAGCGGAAAGTAATGGCAACCAACAAGTGGTTTATCCCCTACTGCAAGCTAATTTGGATAAGCTTGATGATGGATTGACGCAAATTCTACAAGCTTGGGCAACAGAGACTTTAGCCAAAGTCGAACCTCAACAAGCACCATCTATTGCTAAAGATTTGTGGAACTTGGGCAATCTCATGCAGCAGTTTCCTTTAGGGAACAAAGCCAGTAATTGGGAAATTGTGATCGCTTGTTACCAATATGCCCTAGAATTCTGTACCCGTAAAGCTTTTCCCGCTCACTGGGCAAGGATTCAGAATAACTTGGCAAATGCCCACCTTTATCGGATACTCGGAGATAAGGCTAATAATATAGAAGAGGCGATCGCTTGTTACCATAATTCCCTAGAAGTTCGTACCCGTGAAGCTTTTCCCGTTGACTGGGCAAGGACTCAGAATAACTTGGCTAATGCCTACAGTAAGCGGATACTCGGAGATAAGGCTAATAATATAGAAGAGGCGATCGCTTGTTACCATAATTCCCTAGAAGTTCGTAGCCGTAAAGCTTTTCCCGTTGACTGGGCAACTGTTCAGAATAACTTGGCAAATGCCCACCTTTATCGGATACGGGGAGATAAAGCTAATAATATAGAAGAGGCGATCGCTTGTTACCATAATTCCCTAGAAGTTTACACCCGCGAAGCTTTTCCCGTTGACTGGGCAAGGATTAAGAGTAACTTGGGACTTGCCTACAGTGATCGGATACGGGGAGATAAAGCTAATAATATAGAAGAGGCGATCGCTTATTGCCATAATGCCCTAGAAGTTCTCACCCGTGAAGCTTTTCCCGTTGACTGGGCAAGGACTCAGAATAACTTGGCTAATGCTTACAAAAATCGGACACGGGGAAATAAGGCTCAGAATATAGAAGATGCCATCGCTTCTTACCAATCTGCAAGTGAAGTTTACACCCGTGAAGCAATGCCTGTGGAGTGGGCAAATATTCAGAATAACTGGGCAATTGCCTACAAAAATCGGATACAGGGAGATAAAGCTCAGAATATAGAAGATGCCATCGCTTGTTTCCATAATGCCCTAGAAGTTCTCACCCGTGAAGCTTTGCCTTTAGACTGGGCAAGGACTCAGAATAATTTGGCTAATGCCTACAATAATCGGATACTCGGAGATAGGGCTCAAAATGTAGAAGATGCAATCTCATTTTACAAAAATGCTCTAAAAGTTTTCACCCGTAAAGCTTTTCCCGTTGACTGGGCAACGACTCAGAATAATTTGGCTAATGCTTACAGTAAGCGGATACGGGGAGATAAGGCTCAGAATGTAGAAGATGCCATCTCGTTTTACAAAAATGCTCTAGAAGTTTACACCCGTAAAGCTTTTCCCGTTGACTGGGCAACTACTCAGGATAACTTAGGACTTGCCTACAAAAATCGGATACGGGGAAATAAGGCTAATAATATAGAAGATGCGATCTCATTTTACAAACATGCCCTAGAAGTTTACACCCGTGAAGCTTTTCCCGTTGACTGGGCAACTACTCAGAATAACTTGGCTAATGCTTACAGTGATAGGATACTCGGAGATAAAGCTAATAATATAGAAGATGCCATCGCTTCTTTCCAATCTGTCCTACAAATTCGCACCCGTGAAGATTTTCCTGTGGAGTGGGCAACGACTCAGGATAATTTGGCAACTGCCTACAAAAATCGGATACGGGGAGATCAGGCTCAGAATGTAGAAAATGCCATCTCATTTTGCAAACATGCCCTAGAAGTCCGTACTCGTAAAGCTTTTCCCGTTGACTGGGCAACTACTCAGGATAACTTGGCAACTGCCTACTGTAATCGGATACGGGGAGATCAGACTCAGAATATAGAAGATGCCATCTCATCTTACCAAAATGCCCTAGAAGTCCTTACCCATGAAGATTTTCCCGTTGACTGGGCAAGGGTTCAAAATAACTTAGGACTTGCCTACTGTAATCGGATACGGGGAGATAAGGCTCAGAACACAGAAGATGCAATCGCTTGTTACGATAATGCCCTAGAAGTTTTCACCCGTGAAGCAATGCCTGTAGAGTGGGCAATGGCTCAGAATAACTTGGGTATTGCCTACCGGAATCGGATACTCGGAGATCAGGCTCAGAATTTAGAAGATGCCATCTCATCTTACCAATCTGCCCTAGAAGTTCGTACCCGTGAAGCAATCCCTGTAGAGTGGGCAAGGACTCAGAATAACTTGGCTAATGCCTATCTTTATCGGATACGGGGAGATCAGGCTCAGAACACAGAAGATGCGATCGCTTGTTACGATAATGCCCTAGAAGTTTACACTCGTGAAGCTTTTCCCGTTGACTGGGCAAATACTCAGAATAATTTGGCAAATACCTACCTTTTTCCGACACGGGGAGATAAGGTTCAGAACACAGAAAATGCGATCTCATCTTATAAAAATGTCCTAGAAGTTTACACCCGTGAAGCTTTTCCCCAAAGACATACTGAAACTCTATTCAATCTGGCAATTGCTTATCAAGATACTCAACAGTTGACCAACGCCTACAAGATCTTTGCTGAGGCGATTGCAATGGTAGAATCCCTGCGTGGGGAAATAATATTTGGTTCCGGAAGAGAAGGAGATAAGCAAAAACTGGCTGAAGAATGGCATAAACTCTACCGCCGCATGGTTGAA
Source organism: Symploca sp. SIO2E6 (assembly GCA_010672425.1). Classification (GTDB taxonomy): domain Bacteria; phylum Cyanobacteriota; class Cyanobacteriia; order Cyanobacteriales; family Coleofasciculaceae; genus Caldora. Next base: position 1,845 of record JAAHGR010000539.1, on the reverse strand, counting down.
GTCTGTCTGGAATTGGACAAACCTACTGAAGCAGTTGAATATGTTGAACGTAGCAAAGGTAGAAACCTTGTAGAACTCCTAGCGAACAAACACCTCTATCCTAAAGCTGATAGCTACCCCAACCAAGAGGTTTACCAAACTCATTGCCAACAACTCGAACAGCTGCGACGGGAAATCCCAGTGATACAAAGAGAGTTAGAGATATTCACTAGAAATAGGGAGTCAGAGGAGAAGTACCGGGACAATATCCAGACACAGCGACAAAAGTTAAACCACTTAAAACAGCAGCAGGCTAATCTCGCAGAGGAAATCAACCAACTAGATAGTAGCTTTAGGTTCACCCAACAGGTTGAACCAATTCCCTTTAGTGATATCCAAGCCTTAATTGATGAGGATACTGCTATTATCGAATGGTATGTTACAGACAATCAGATTCTTAGCTTTATCATCACTCGTCAAAATCAGTATCCGCAGGTGAAGCAATCTTCTTCTGAAGACAAGGAAGCTTTATTTGATTTGACTGATGAGTATATAAATAATTATTACGATAAAAAAGACCAGTGGAAGACGAAACTAGATGAGCAATTAAGCCGATTAGCTCAGATTCTGCATATTGAGGAAATTCTAGCTGAACTACCCCAAGAGTTTAAGCAGTTGATTCTCATTCCTCATCGCTTATTGCATTTATTCCCGCTTCATGGATTACCCATAGAGAAGAGCCAAAAATTGGATGTAGGGGCAAAGCATTTGGGCGATAATTCATCGATGAAACCCAAGGTATACAATCCAAATGCTTTGCCCTGCGACAATACTTACTTACTTGACTTATTTCCCAAAGGAGTTCGCTATGCTCCAAGTTGCCAATTACTGCAACTGAGTCAAAACCAACAGCGTCCTGATTTCAATAAGCTTTTTGCTATCCAAAATCCACCTCATGAGGGATATAAAAGCCTATATTACACCGACTTAGAGGTTAAGAACGTTCTCCGATTATTTTCCCCTTCCTCTCAAGTCTTAGCTAAGCAGGCTGCAACCGAAACTGCGGTTAAGACTAGTCAAAAGATGCTAGACTCCCACTGTCATCATTTTTCTTGTCATGGTAAGTTTAATTTAGAGTCACCCCTAGAATCAGCACTGATTCTCGCTAAAGATGAAAGTTCAGAAGATGGACGGCTTACCTTAGCGGAAATCTTTGGACTAACTCTCAATCAATGCCGCCTTGTTACCCTCTCTGCTTGTGAAACAGGCATTACTCCAGTTGCAAGCGCTACTGACAGTTACACTTATGAATACAACAGTGATGAATATATTAGTCTGCCCAGTGGTTTCCTCTATGCAGGTAGTCCCAGTGTTGTTAGTAGCCTTTGGACAGTGAATGACTTTGCTACTGCCTTCTTAATGGTTAAATTTTACCAAAACCTAAGTAAGTCTCCCACCAGAGAAACCGGTGCAGTTGCGGTTGCCCTCAACCAAGCTCAAACCTGGCTGCGGGATGTTACAAAAGAAGAATTAGAAGAGTGGACAAAGCATCTTTCCCTGACTCCCAATCAGAAATTTGATTTGTTAAGTTGGTTCATGAGTATGAAGCCAAAAGACAAGCCTTTCCAATCACCTTATTACTGGGCTGCTTTTTGTGCGATCGGCAAATAAGCTATTGCTGCATTTAAATTGTAGATTAGTACCGACGCAACGGACGCAGAGAAGTTCTTATCTGACAATGTCCAATTTTCAGGTGAGTTGAGAGTTTTTGGTCTGGTCTAATGAGAAAATAGGCCGCCTGTTGTACTCTGTCGTGCAGAAACTTGTAATCGGGGCATGGGGAATTGGGAATTGGGAATTGGGAAT
>JAAHGR010000538.1 GCA_010672425.1 Symploca sp. SIO2E6 | reverse complement strand
TTAGTTAAGCATTGGCGAGGCAGATGAGGTGGGGAGATGGGGAGATGGGGAGATGGGGAGGACAAGGAGGACAAGGAGGACAAGGAGGACAAGGAGGACAAGGAGGACAAGGAGGACAAGGAGGATGGGGATACTGAGAAAAAAATCTCTACCTACTCATTACTCATCACTCATCACTCATCACTCATTACTCATGAGTAATGACTCATGACTCATGACTCATTACTCATCACTCATCACTCGTTTGCGACTCTTTCAAGACCAAAACACCTTCTGAATTGACTCGGTAGGCATCACCCACATAGCCTACTCGGTCATAGAGGATTTGGTGAATATGTTGGTCTAGTTGAGTCTCATCAGGGATGCGAGGTCGATAGAAAGCCTTGATTCTTTCTTCAATGCCCATTTCATTCAAGCGATTGTGGAGTTTCTTGCCATTCCCCTCTAGATAAGCACTGCGAGCAGTTTTGTCTTGCCAAACTTCGATCGCAATCGAAGCTGGAATACCACCAATTGTTAAGATGCCACTGGAAAAGAGTATAATGGCAATGCTGATAGGTAAAAGTATGCTCAGGTAGATGATGGTTACCAACCGCTGAGTCTGATTCTTTGACCGATTTTTTGCTGAGTTAGGCTGTCCAGGTCGGGTTTTTAGGCGGCGAGGAGCAGGTTGACTCATGGTTAAAAGACGTGAACTTGACGCTAAATCCTTAACTCTACTTTAGCCTAAGACTGGATTTTGCCTAGAACACCGATTCAGTAATCCTAGAAACCGGGTTTCTCATGGGGAGAACAACCTCATATCAGCATTTTACCCAAAGAAACCCGGTTTCTGCATCGGTGCTCTAGTCATCAACTCTCCCCAATTTCCAATAATCGCTTAAGATCATACAGGTGAATTATTTGTTGGACATGATTAAACTGAGATTAAAACGGTACGGCAAGAAGCGTGAAGTTAGCTATCGGATTGTGGCGATAAACAGTAGTAATCGCCGTGACGGTCGTCCCCTAGAAGAAGTGGGTTTCTACAATCCCAGAAGTGACGAAACCAGGCTGGATGTCCCAGCGATCGTCAAATGGCTCAAAAATGGCGCTCAGCCTACTGACACAGTACGCAGTATTCTGCATAAAGCCAATGTTTTTGAACAAATCAATGTCTAACACCAAATCTACCTCTGCTGAGGAGGTTAGTCCTGATTATGTCGGTCTCATCAGATTTTTGGTAGAACCGCTTCTGGAGTCACCAGCATCTTTAAGCATACATTGTGAAATGTCCAGCAAGGCAAGGGTTTGGATTAGACTAGCTTTTGGAGGAGATGACAAAGGACGAGTATTTGGTCGAGGGGGTCGCAATATTCAGGCGATTCGCACGGTACTCAAAGCAGCGGCTCAAGCAGCGGGTCAATCTGTCCATCTGGATATCTACGATGATTCTGACGGTGCGCACCCTAGAGAAAATAGTAGAGAGAAAAACTTGGATGGTAGAGTTGATTTAAAAAGAAGAGTACGGCCTCAACCATCACTCCGCAAATCAGTTCCTAAACTACGTTCCCAGTAGACCTTTGCTATATGTCAGTGGTTAGAAGTCGGTTGTCCTTTGAGGTCAAGCAATTGAAGATTGAAGATTGAAGATTTTAGATTTACCCCATAAATAAATTTGGGAGCTTGTGATCGTGTTAATTCTTCAATCTAAAATCTAAAATCTAAAATCTAAAATCTAAAATCTAAAATCTCTCTGGTCACTAATAGTCCCTAACCACTGATTATCGATAACGAACATAATGACTGAAGCATCTAAAACCATTCAGCTACCTAGTAACGAAAGTGCAATTGCACTGGCTGGTAGTCGGGAAGAAAATCTGAAAATCCTATCGCGGCAAACCGGCGCGAATTTGGTAATACGAGGTCAAGAACTACTGATTTCTGGGACTCCAAAACAGGTGGCACGAGTTCAGGGATTAGTTTCGGTACTAAAACCCTTCTGGCAGGAAGGTAAGATGATTACAGGAGTGGATATCCTTACTGCTTGTCATGCCTTAGATACTCAAAGACCCGATGAGTTAAAGGATTTGCAAAACAATGTTTTGGCTTGTACTAGGCGGGGAGAAGAGATTCGGGCGAAAACTTTCCGACAGCAGCGATACATCAAAGCGATTCTCTCCCATGATCTTACCTTTTGCATTGGACCAGCAGGTACTGGTAAAACTTTTCTGGCAGTAGTTTTGGCGGCACAGGCACTCTTAGCTAATGAGTACGAAAGGCTGATTCTTACTAGACCCGCAGTAGAAGCGGGAGAAAAACTCGGTTTCCTCCCTGGAGACTTGCAGCAGAAGGTCAATCCTTTTCTGCGTCCTCTCTACGATTCTTTGTATGAGTTGATTGACCCAGAAAAGATTGCTGGTTTGATGGAGAGAGGCATTATTGAAGTTGCGCCTTTAGCATATATGCGGGGAAGAACCCTGAGAAATGCCTTTGTAATTGTTGATGAGGCTCAAAATACTACTCCTGCTCAAATGAAAATGGTGTTAACGCGCCTTGGCTTCCATTCTCGCATGGTAGTTACAGGAGATATCACCCAAACTGACTTGCCGGATCATCAACGTTCCGGTTTAGAAGTTACTCTGAAAATCTTGCAATCTGTCGAAGGGATTGCCTTCTGTCATCTCACTCAGAATGATGTGGTTCGCAATCCTCTAGTTCAGAGAATTATTGCTGCTTATGAGCAAATGAAGTCTTGACTCATTACTCTTGAGGGAATTGGGGATTGGGAATTGGGAATTGGGAATTGAATTTGCCTTTAGGCGCTCATTACTCATTACTCATTACTCATTACTCATTACTCATTACTCATTACTCATTGCTCATTGCTTATTCAGAGAGAAAGGCTATATTAGTAATATGTCTGATTAGTCTAGATATATTGTAAATGCAGCTTAAATTTTTGTTGAAGTTTCTGCAAAAATCCAGAAAGCAGGTCTTTAAACATCCCTCTCTTATTTTCTTTAACGGTATCATTATACTACTGTTTTTTTTGTTAACAATTTATGTTAAGGGGGGTGAGCCCAACTGGAGAAAGGCTCAGCTAATAACCCAATTATTTGCAGACCCCTTTACTGAAAGAAGACCACTGCAAAGCTATTTGACAAGTCTCTCTGAGATCTTATGGTGTTTTTCTGTGGCAATTTGTTCTTTTAGCGTCGGTTTAATCAAGCAGATTCGACCTCAACGTCAAGTTAATCGCTTTATTGTTTGCTCTGCACTGATCTTGGCAATCTTACTGATTGATGATATCTTCAGAATCAGCTTAATCGCCAATAGTTTTTTTGGTATACCTAAATTACTCATGGCTATATTATATGGAACTGCAATTATTGCCTATGGTCTTTTCTTCCGACGCAAAATAGCATCTACTCCTTACTGGCTACTACTAGTCGCTTTTGGCTTATTTGTGATCTCTACTTTGGTAGATTGTCTGTCTTTACCCGGTATGGGTACGCCTGCGATGTTAGAGGATGGGACTAAACTACTGGCTTTGGTCAATCTGGCATACTATTTTTGGTATGTGTGTCGTCATGAAGTGCTTTTAGCTAAAAGATGAGTAATGAGTAATGAGTAATGAGTAATGAGTAATGAGTAATGGGTAATGAGTAATGAGTAATGAGTAATGAGTAATGAGTAATGAGTAATGAGTAATGAGTGATGAGTAATGAGTGATGAAAAAAATTCACCACCAGAGGCTCACAGTAGACCCTTCCCCATTTTCCATTACCAATTCCCAATTCCCAATTTCCCAATTACCAATTCCCAATTACCAATTCCCCAAATGAAAACCGATTATATTGGTCATGACAAGACCTATCAAAGATATCGACAAGAAGCAAATCGTCCCGGCTGGATGGCTGCTACGGATTTAGCAAAGGTTATCCAACAGTTGGAGCGGATTCTTCTGTTTGACTACTTTCCCAAACAAGGTAAACTAATTGAATTGGGCTGTGGTGCTGGCAATATCAGTATTTACCTAGCGCAAAAAGGCTATGAAGTTTCTGGGGTAGATATTGCTCCTACTGCGATAGACTGGGCAATTGAGAATGCAAATCAAGCCCAGGTTCAGGTAGATTTTCTCGTTGGTGATGTTCTACACCTAGAGGAGATAGCAGATGAGTCCTTTGATATTGTTATGGATGGTTTCTGTTTTCATTGTATCATCGGTGATGACCGAGGGAAATTTCTACAGACTGCCCATCGTCTCCTGAAATTAGACGGCAGATTATGTATCAGAACTATGTGTAATCAGGTTCCTGATACCCAATACTACCGAGAACATTTCGACCCTCAAACCCGATGCACGATGCATGGGGATTTAGCAACTCGCTACATTGGCTTATCTAATGATCTGATAATGGAGGTCATCCAGGCAGGATTCAAAGTTTTGCAGCTGGAAATATCACCCCCTTTGGCTCAAGATGGTGTAGAAGGTTTACTTTTAGTAGCTGCCAAGGATAAGAATTGAAAATTGACAATAGCAGGCGATTGCTATCTCGACCCCTAATAATACCAAATCCGGCACAGATACCCCCGTTATGTCCCACATTGTAGAGACGTTGCATGCAACGTCTCAGAGCAAGTTTCGCGGTTTTCTCAAAACGGAGGTGGTCAACCCGGATTTGGTATAAGAATTAAGAATTAGTAGAAAATCCGTACATTCGTAGGGGCTGGTTTAGGAATATCTTAACCCATTCAACGATAACTGTCGTACAAAACCCGCCCTATCGATAACTTTGCGGTAACCCGAAAATTTCCCTCTTTAACATCCGGGGCGTATGCAATACGCCCCTACGGTTTTCAAAGGAAGGCGATCGCCTATTTCGGAGATTTAGTTGCATTATTAATTATCTTTTGCTAGGATTATTAATAATGGAGTAGGTGTGCGCCTGTAGCTACAACTCATTAACAAGGCTCCAAGACAGTCCCGGTGAAACAATCTAATGCTCGAAAGTAATAACCACAAAGACACAAAGATCACAAAGAGTACAAAGCCCATATCATTGACAAGGAGAATTTGGTGTCCTAGTACCTATCGCTCATCGTGCTAACAAGAAGCATCCGGTTAAGTCAGATGCTTGTAGTGGGAGCATCTTGCTCCCTAGAATTAAACCCAAGCAAGCCGAGGACTTCTACAGGGCGGGTTTTGTACAAAAGTTATCCCCAAATGCGATAAGATATCCCATTACCCGCCCCTACAAAGATACGGAATTTTTCCAATTCCCAATCCCCAATTCCCAATTCCCAATTCCCAATGAAGAGTATCTTTCTAGTTCAAGAACTTGAGAACATTAAACACTGATAAAATCAGCAGCCGTCAGTAAACCGAAAGAATCTACATAAGCAATGTCCTCTACACCCAAGCTGATGCGAGTACCGTTGGTAATCGAAACACCAGATACTGTACCCGTGAACGAGTTTAAGGTGTAATTAGATAAAGAGCCAGAAATCTGGATCTGGTCAGAGTCCGTTTCACCGAAGAAGCTAAACCGGTCGAAATTATCAACGACAGCGTAATCTACACCA
>JAAHGR010000537.1 GCA_010672425.1 Symploca sp. SIO2E6 | reverse complement strand
CCAATTCCCAATTCCCAATTCCCCATTCCCCATTCCCCATTCCCCATTCCCCATTCCCCATTCCCCATTCCCTAAAGAGAAATCTCCGCAATAACCTGTGAATTGGTTAAACTAGCAACAAGCTCACTATCTTCTGGATCAAGACGAACTTTCACTTCTACTACTCTGGCATCGACAGCAGCGGCGGGGTCGGTATCGAGAATATCTTTTTTCCCAATTTGCAGTCCAATTTCACTAACACTACCCCGCAGTTCTCCCTCAAAGGCATTGCCTTCGCTGATAACCGAAACTCGCTGACCTAATCGCACTTTACCAATATCGCTTTCATAGACTTCGGCAACAACCATCATCTGTTCTGTGTTCCCCAACTCAATAATGCCCTTCTCTTGGTCAACAATTTCTCCAGCTTGGGTGTGAATATCCAATACCCTACCAGATTCAGGAGCACGCACATAAGCTAATGCCAATTCTGCTTGGGCTTCTACAACTGCTGCTAGGGAACTTTCTACCTCAGCTTGAGCTTGTTGAATATCAACGGGACGCACTTCCTTAACTTCCTCCAGAGTCTTCTTCGCCTCATTAATTTGTTCTTCGAGGATGTCTTCGGTTTTGCTACGGGTTACTTTGGCTTCTTTAAGTTCTTCCTGGAGAGTTTTGACAGTTTGGGTGCGGTTGGCTTCTGCTTCCCTGAGTTGCTCTCTAGCGGTTTCTACTTGCAGTCTGCGATTGTCTAATTCTGAGATGGGAATTGTACCTTCGAGTGTTAAGTCCTCAAAACGTCCATAGTCTTTTTCCACAGTGCGTAACTCTGCTTCTAACCTAGTAATTGTGGCATCTTGAGCCGTCTGTGCTTCTCGCAGCTGAGTTTCTAAGCGAGCGATTTTGGTTTGTTGAGCATCCCTTTCACCAATCAACTCCGCTTGTAGACGCTTAATCGTTGCCTCCTGAGCACCAATTCTCCCAGTTTTGGCACCGGCTTCGACTTTTGCTAAATTAGCTTTAGCGACTTTGACCTGTTTTTGAGCTCTCTCTACTGCCGCCTGTAAGCGATCGCGATTATCTAGCACGGCAATCACTTGATCAGCTCCCACCTCATCTCCTCTAGATACCAATAACTGAGCCACCCTGGCTCCCTGAATTGAAGGAGAAGCAGACAGTTGAATTACTTCCCCCTGAGGTTCGATACGTCCTAGGGCAGTAACTGCTTTAATTTCTGGTGTCTGAGTAGGAGTGGAGACTGCTTGTTGAGTGGGATTCTTACCGACAATCCTGAAAGTATAAACAGCAGCGAGCGCGGTAGTAAGGACTCCCGCAAGAACAATGAACACAGTAAATTTGGTAGCGCCAGGGGTCTTCGTCCAACGCTCTAAAGGTTTTGACAAGATTTGCTCTTTGTTTTGTGGTTTATGACCCATAACATCTAAGATAGATGATGCAAATCGGTTTTGGCAGTGCTTAGTTTATCTCAAAAGGTATAGATTTGGTGAAGATTGAGGCTTCGAGGCAGAAGGCAGAAGGCAGGAGGCTTCGAGACAGAAGGCAGAAGGCAGAAGGCAGGAGGCTTCGAGGCAGGAAAACCTAACACCTAACACCTAAATTCTTCCAGTAAGGATGAGTTTAAATCCTGTAATTAGTGAAGCAAAAGATAGAAATAAATACCAGAGACTTGTTGGTTTCAAAATTACTCTACCACTGACGAATACTAGTATAATTCCTAGTCCTATTAGAATCCAACTTAACTCACCAAATGTACGCCGAAAAAATATTAGTGAGATAATGCCTCCGGTGATCGCAAGAACAGAACCGGTTGCCGAGATGTCCCGCCACCAATAGGGAGATACTTGTGTAGTGAAGAAAATATTTTGTCCTAAAAAATAGATGCCGACAAGCAGCAGAGCCAAACCAACGAGCTTGATCAAGAAACGCATTTTATTGTTTTTATGTAGTAGATGTTAAGCTGGAAAATAGTACAATCCCACCCAAGCGCCTGCATTATACCATTCCACTATGGCTTTTTTGCCTGCTGGGCAGTGGTGGCCTGTAGGATTACTCACGGGATGCGTGCGATCGCATGGCGTTATGAATCAAAAATCTAAAATGCCTGTAACCCTCCAATTCCGACAACAAAAATCATAAATTAATGGTGGGTAAAAATCGTATTGATTTATCAGTTGACCCTCCACCAGATTTAGCCATAGAAGTAGATGTCACCTCGAAAACCCAACTCGATGCTTACATTAGCTTGAGAGTTCCCGAACTCTGGATTTGCGATCGCGGTAAACTAAAAATTTACACCCTACAATCTGGACAATATCAGCCAGTTTCTACCAGTCCTACATTCCCAAAACTACAGATTTTAGAACTAGTTGCAGAAGTTCTCGCCCAAAGTATCACAATCGGTAGAAGTCCTGCCTTACGAGCCTTTCGCAAGAAAATCCAAAATCTAAAATAGGTGTTATATCAAATCCGGCTAAACACTTATCGTATCTTTCTACCTTGCAACCTTCTTTCTTCCCTTGGAGCCCTCTGCCTCGGAGCCCTCTGCCTCGGAGCCTCGGAGCCCTCTGCCCTCTGCCTTCTTGTCACCAAAGTGTAAGTATTCAACCGAACTTGATATAAGCCGTACACTATAGTGCGATCGCAGTTTTCACAACAAAATTCTCTTTTTGCCTAATCAGCGCAATTTATTAATTTTTGTTAATTGAGGTGAGGGGTCTGACCCCTCATTAGACTAGACTAGTATCTAGTAGATGCACCCTGATAACGACGCCCAATCCGGGCGTCTTTTATTTTATCAAAAAATGGGTTATTGAGCAGATTCCTAACACCTAGAGTAATGAGTAATGAGTAATGAGCAGTAGAGGGACATCCGCCCCAAAAAGAAAACGAGAAACAAGTCAGTTTCCCTTAAAACCTTCTGCCTTCTGCCCTCTGCCTTGGAGCCTTCTTTCTCAAGAGTAATGAGTAATGAGCATTAGAGGGACAGCGCCCCAAAAAAAACAAAAGAAACACAAAAATTGGCTGTGTTAGACTCTCTCTCCTGATTGAGTTATCAATAATGATTACGAGTAATCTGAACTCATCAAAGAGTGGTCATATATCAATAGTGGTAGGTTTTGGAGAGGAGAGCTTCTTATTCGCGTGTTATTTACGCGAACAAGAAGCTCAGATTAAGTCTAATTTAACATTAGCAGGAACAAGCACTAAGATACAGCGCTTTCCTCTGCTATGAGGTACAACATCAATCAAGCAGTTTCAGGGATAGCGGGCTAATACTGTACTCCATAAGAGCGCAAAGCGCTGTATGACATTTTTGGTTGAGGGCTTGTTGGATAATATTATGGTGAGCAGCAGTTCGCGTCAATGGCACGCGAATATGCTCTAAGCCTTTTTTGTGAATACAGTTCCCTACCCCCATGCCGAAAAAAACTGAAGACATTGAACTTAGAGCAGACCTGATTAGTTCAGCTCTTGCCACTATCTCTTCACAAATCCAGCAAATTGAAGCCACGGGAGCTGTTGCGCCGCCGGGATGTTGTGTTTTGCGCTATCAAGCACGGGGAAAAGACCGAATTTATTGGTACTACAAGTTACACGCCACCGAGCCAATTTTTCCCACCAAGTCGGGAAAGATGAGTAAATATAAGCATCTGGGCAAAGGAGGTAGTCCAACTCATATTGATGCCCTCATGCAAGTAACCAGGCGTACTCAAATCGAAGGATTACAAAGAACCAAGGCGGCTCTCCATCAATGTTGGTCTGACTTATATGACAACAGAGGAAGTACTGATAAGTGAGAGCCCTTGAATTTCTCTGTTGTTCGCGTGTCATTTACGCGAACAAAGACTACCCTCTTTCCTTTACTCTCCAGGAACCAAGAGAGTATGTATGCTGCCTATGGAATAAAGCGTGGATTGTTTGGTATTCTATAAAGGGGAAGTCTCACGAAAAAAAAGGCCGGAATTACTATGGTGTCTATTGCACCCGTTAATGAGCATGGTCAGTGAGACAGGAGGAAAAATAATTGGTGAAAGGTAGGTGAATTATCGCGTGCCTTATCCCGCTCAAGAGAGTTTATAAAAGTCCATCTCACTATTTTAACAGACTTCCCACAACTATCCTACCTTACTCTCTGGTCAATGAAAAAAAAACCTATTTCATCATCATCGAAGAAGGGTTCAGTCAGGAAAAAAGGTTCAAGCAAGAAAAATAGTTCTACTAAAGCCAGTCAATCACAATTGACCAAGATGAACCCGAATGCCGCTGGAATTGACTTAGGAGCAAAGGAACATTGGGTATGCGTGCCCAGTGAAGCCACACCGGACAATATTAGGTCTTTTGGTTGCACAACGCCAGAGTTAGTAGCAATGGCTGACTGGTTAATCAGTTGTGGAGTGACAACTGTTGCCATGGAATCTACTGGAGTAGAGTGGATTCCCCTGTTCCAAATTCTGAGTGAACGTCAATTAAAAGTATATTTAGTTAATGCCAAAAGTGTGAAAACCGTACCAGGGAGGAAAAGTGATGTCAAGGATTGTCAATGGTTACAACAACTACACAGTTATGGTTTACTCGCTCCATCTTTTGTGCCAGAAGGGGAGATAGCAGTACTCAGGAGCTATTTGAGGCAAAGAGAGAATTTGGTCAAAAGTGCTTGTTGTCACATTCAAAGAATGCAAAAAGCCCTAACCCAGATGAATCTCCAACTTCATAAAGTGATTAGTGACGTGACTGGGGTGAGTGGATTAAATATCATCAGAGGAATTATTTCCGGAGAAAGAAATCCTAAAGTTTTAGCTCGACTAGCGGATAAAAGAATTAAAAGTTCTCCCCAAGACATCGAAAGAGCTTTAACCGGAAATTATCGTGAAGAAATGGTATTTATCCTCAATCAAGAGCTATCACTATACGAGTTTTATACTCAACAAATCAGCGCTGTTGAGAGTCAAATTAACTCTTGCATAACTAAATTTTCTTCGGTTACCGAAGAACCTCCACCTCCACCAAAAAAAAAGAATCGTCGTCCGTCGAGTGACCCTAGTTTCAATTTACATTCCCATCTGTATCGTATTACTGGAGTTGATTTTACCGCAATTGACGGCTTAGATGTCTTAACGGTTCAAATCATTATCTCCGAAGTTGGATTAGACCCAACTAAATTCCACAGTGCCAAGCATTTTGCTTCCTGGCTTGGTTTGTCTCCTGGATGTAATATTACTGGTGGAAAGGTCAAAAGTAGTGGTACTCGCAAGGTAGTCAATCGAGCTACCAAAGCTTTCCGATTAGCAGCACAAGCTGTTGGGAAATCTCACTCAGCTTTGGGAGCTTTCTATCGACGTATCCGTGCTCGGCTTGGGGCTCCCAAAGCGATTACCGCCACCGCCCATAAAATTGCTCGTATTTTTTACACTTTGTGGACTACCAAGCAATCTTACACTGATCTGGGAGCTGATTACTATGAACAAAAATATCGCTCACGGGTGATTAACAACCTTTCCAAGAAAGCTCAATCCCTTGGCTTTGCGCTTGTTGAGGCCGAACAGACTTAATTCTAGTTTCTCAAGAGTAAT
>JAAHGR010000536.1 GCA_010672425.1 Symploca sp. SIO2E6 | reverse complement strand
TGGTTAAGCGATCGCTTTGTCTGATAAATATGAATATTAGTTGTAATTTTCGTGATGTTTTGTTATTATTATTGAATAATGGAATGGGTGTGCGCCTGTAATGTGTTGACTGCTATATAGAGAATTGTGAATTAGGATAAAATCCCGTAAATTTGTAGGGGCGGGTAAGAGAATGAAGAATTAAGAATGTAGAATGTAGAATTGTGCATTAAGACAAAATCCCACAAATTCGTAGGGGCGGGTAAGAGAATGTAGAATGTAGAATGTAGAATGTAGAATTGGGAATTAAGACAAAATCCCACAAATTCGTAGGGGCGGGTTTAGAGTTATGTTAACGTATTGCTCGATAAGCTTCGTACAAAACCCGCCCTGGCTCCCAACCTGGGAAATGTCAAATCTAGGATTGAGCATAAAATTACTGGGGATTGGTGAAATTAACCGGGAGGTTATGGCAGGGCGGGAAATGATCCCAATATTTGGGTAAAATGGCGCAGGTTATCACGCTTACCCGCCCCTACAAAGACTATATTCATAATTCACGGTAATAAATTTTGAAGTGCCGAATGTGGTTAAGCGATCGCTTTGTCTGATAAATATGAATATTAGTTGTAATTTTCGTGATGTTTTGTTATTATTATTGAATAATGGAATGGGTGTGCGCCTGTAATGTGTTGACTGCTATATAGAGAATTGGGAATTAAGACAAAATTCCACAAATTAGTAGGGGCAGGTAAGAGAATGAAGAATTAAGAATGTAGAATGTAGAATTGTGCATTAGGACAAAATCCCGTAAATTTGTAGGGGCGGGTTTAGAGTTATGTTAACGTATTGCTCGATAAGCTTCGTACAAAACCCGCCCTGGCTCCCAACCTGGGAAATGTAAAATCTCGGTATTGCTTACGTGCTTGGCGCTGAAGTTCTGGAGTAAGATCGTTATAGAGTTTCCAAAATTTCTTAGTTGCACGATGTTTCAATATCTATTGTCTCTCCTAATTCGTCTTCAGCAACAACATTAGCAATAAGCTGGTCTAACTTTCCAGCATCAACATCGGCACGCAGCCGCTTCTCAAAAGCATCATCCTCTTGATCAAGCCAACTAAGAATTGCCTCAAGTGTTTCCACTGACTGTTGAGGCAGTCGGTTGTTTGTTGTTTGTTGTTTGTTGTTTGTTGTTGGTTGTTTGTCGTTTGTCGTTTGTTGTTGGTTGTTTGTCGTTTGTCGTTTGTTGTTACTCATTACTCATTACTCATTACTCATTACTCATTACTCATTACTCATTACTTATTACTTATTACTTATTACAAGACTCTTTACGTATTGCCTCCAGATTTTCCTGCCAAGCTACCGAAGGATTAGCTACTCCAAAGACTTCCCGCAGAAAATCTGACCAAAGTTCTTGATCTGCAAAAAATTCTGCTCTTGCCAAAACAGTCTCTTCCTCCAACCCCATTAACTCATTAGCAATAGTCTCCCGCTCTTCCATAATTATGAAAGGAATTGTTTTGCTATCAGTGGTCGTTTCTCCTCCCTCGGTTACCTCATACATTACCCAATAATCGTATTCACCAGGTTGTAACTCTGGTCCTTGATACAGGAGTTGTTGCTGGTTGGTTCCTACCTCATAGTGCCATAGTGCTGACTCACTACCAGGTAAACGAACTTCAATTTCTCGTACAGTTCCCTGCCAGATAAATAAAGGGGAATTACTCCATATTTCTAATAAGTAGGGATCATTCCCATTCGGCCAAATAGGACAAAAACTATCCCGCCTACTACCTCCATCTTTCGGTTTGCGGCGAAAGATGTCTAGAATGCGGTCTACAGTAGATCTATTTTGTTGCTTTGTTTGACTTCCAATGATACCACTCGAGTTCATCTCCCCAGACAAAGCAGTAGTGAAGTGCAGTGGAAGTAACCCATCAGTTAATAAAAAACAAAAAACAAATACCATAAACCTTAAAATATTCTGCCTCCTGACTTTAAAATCGACACGGGGACGCGGGGACGCGGAGACGCGGAGAAAGGAATTTTCATGCATGGTGGTGAAATTTTTTTCATGAGTACTGCCTCCTGCCTCCTGCCTCCGGTTCCCCTCCTTGGAGGGGTTAGGGGTGGGTTCTGCCTTCTGCCTTCTTACACTAATGACCAAAATAGATAATAATTGACTCAAGTTACCCATAAATGTTTTTCCTCAATACAGGTGCAAAGTAAACTAAAAAAACCACTGATGGTAAGAACCAGGGAATTAATAGTAAACTGGAGACATAAACTTGTAAACTAACGATTCCGGAGATAGCTGTAGCGATAACTAACCTTTTTCCCCACTGACGGCGCCGCTGTTGCTTCTGCTGTAGTAAAATTAAGGTTATTCCTTTTCCCAGTAATGCTGCTAGCACTATTACCCACCAATCAGGAATTAATCTAACTTGATGCTGGGATAACAGATGATGCACCATGTAAGCATGAGCTTCCCCTCCTGTAAAACTTTCGGGACAACGATAGTTTTCTCTAGCAGGAATATTTTCTACTCGACACCAATACCTCAAAGCTAACGGCATCGAGAAATTATCATCAGCTTCGTCATATCCCCCAGCAGCAATAATCACTACTTGCTCCTGAATCTGGGGAAAATTCTCCTTGAGACCCTTGAGAAATTTCTGGGCAGGTGTAGACTGATAAGTTTCCTGGGGAGGTAGGGAAAAATCAATAATCGAACGTAATCCTAAAGGAGAATCTACTTGCTTAGCTAAGGAAGCAATCAGCTGAGGTTCTTGCTGAAGATAAGTACTCACTTTCTGCTGCAACTCTCCTCTATTCTCCAGCCGAGGTTGAACTTTTCTGGGTAAACTATCCTCTTGGTTGAGGGTATGAGCCAAGGCGATGGAGTAGGCAAAAGGACATTTCTTGCTACAGGTAGCATCTTCAGGGAATTGCACATCCCAGGAAAAAAATTCTGTATCTCCCCCGAAACTCCAACTCATCTGAGCAATCTGAGGTAAAACCTCCAGTTGCTTGGTTTGATTAACCGCAAACACTAACCATGTTCCCACTTTTGTCACAGTAGAACGAATCTCTTTAGCAAGGAGTCCCTGTTTCGGTTCTGGAGTGTCCAAGATATAATCGATACCAGCAGTCTTGACATTTAACTTCTGCAGACGATTTACTAATTGAGCTAAATATTCTCGATCAATGGGATTAGTCTCAAACTGTTCAATGCTTTGCTTCCCCTGATTTAGGGATTCTTGGTCAACGGCAACCAGTAACACTGATGGTTGGGGATTACTAGGTAACTGATGAGTCTGCTGCCGATAGAAAGCTTGGGTCAAAGTACGCAAATCCAGCAACAAATCCTGAACCGGAACCATCAGACTAAGGAGTACAGTAGCACTAAAAGCGATCGCTTCTCTAGGGGATGGTTGCCAATCTCGCCACCACCGCTTCCAATGAGAGCGCTCAAACTGAAATAATGTGCTGGGGAAGGAAGGGTGGCGAAATAGGGAAGGAATTAGATAAGCACTAGGATAACTCAGCTTCTCCGACTCACAATATCGACAAGCATCTAACATCGCCTGTTGCAAATCTTGATAAGTCGCCAAACTGTAGCACAACTGCTTCAGAAAAACCTGCGCCACCCCATCATGAATCGCCTCCCGCATCACGACAACCTGGGGACATCCTAATTTAATCAAAGATTCGGCAATACTGAGTCCATTACAAGAGTTGAAAATCGCTACCTGTAATCCCCGTTCCTGAGCTTGAAGCAAGGCTGACTCAATTTCACTGATCGAGAGAAACACCTGAGGCGCCAGTTGAATTATACCTCCCATCAGACTTGTTTCCCGACTATGGCCAGCAAAAATCAGCATATCCCAACCCCGCTCATCCGCGATCGCATCATTGAGCCGCTGACGGAAATCGGCAATTTCTTCTAAGGTAGGAGGCAGGAGGCAGAACCCACCCCTAACCCCTCCAAGGAGGAACCCACCCCTAACCCCTCCAAGGAGGGGAACCGGAGGCAGAAGGTAGGAGATAGCTTCCTTGGAAAAATTTTCACTACCATGCATATCTGTCTCCGCGTCTCCGCGTCCCCGTGTCTCCGTGTCCCCGTGTCTCCGCGTCTCCACGTCTCCGTGTCCCTGTGTCTCCGTATCTTCGTGTCCCGGCGTCTCCGTGTCCCCGCGTCTCCGCGTCTCCGCGTCTCCCCATCCCCGCGTCTCCCCATCTCCTTTCCCCTTGCTCTCAAATTGAATAAATTCAACCTTGGCAACTTTCTGAAGTACCCGCACTGCTTTACGATCAGCTTGCAGATTTAGTTCAGAACCATCACCTAAAATTACCAAAATGCGAGGTATTCCCCTTTTCGGCTTCGGCTCAACCCAGACGGGTTCCTCCCCCATATCCAGCAGAGTGCGGGAGATACGCAGATTTGCCAGGGGCCTATCTTTCGGTCCTAATTGCCAAGCTTCCCAGGGGAGTTTCACTAAATCCATACTGTTACAAGCCACCAAAAGATCAACAGAAGCATCACTCCTTTGTGCCTCCCGCTGAATTTTCTGCCGAATTGCCAGTAATTCCTCACCCCCCAACCACCATTCAAAAGTATGCAGCAAGTCTTTTTCCGCTTTCTCGGTTTCGTGTTTCCAATCCACAGCAGCAGGAGTAAAGCTAAAATCCTCTCCTCTTCCCCGCATTAGCGCAGGATAGGCTCTCCGGTAACACTGTTGCCAGTTTTGATATAACTGAATCAGATGAGCCGGATATTTCAGGCTAGCCGAAAGTTGCTGCCGCTCACCCCAAGCCAATTGTACGGTACAATTAGCGTCATAATGCCAAATATTGAGATTGAACATTGTTAAATTGGGAATTGGGAATTGGGAATTGGGAATTGGGAATCGGGAATCGGGAATTGGGAATTGGGAATTGGTATATCTAGTTCCTCCTTGTCTCCCTTGTCTCCCTTGTCTCCCCCATTCCCCCATCTCCCCATCTCCTTTCACTTCATCAAAAAAGGGGGTAACTTTAACTCCTGACTATTGAGAGTGATGGTGACGAAAAATTGGTCATTTAAATCTCCTACTACGCGACTACCTAAATAAAAATCGTGGGTTGCTAGTACTTTCTCGGAGAGAATATCGGTTTGATCTGCTACTTGTAGCTTAATACCTTGGGGTAAAAAGCCACCGGATTCTTTAGCTAAAATTAACAGTAATGTCCATTCTTCCTTGGCTGCTTCTGCCGTTAACCGCCAAACAGCAGCAAACAGTTGTAAATTAATCTGAGCAACAGATATTTTTTGACAAGAACCACGAGCCTCTGGAGGAATATTCATACCTCGGTTAATTAATTGCGCGATCGCACTATCAAAATTTTCTGTACCACGCCATCCTGAGGCTACAGCTGGAGTCAGGGTTGCGGGCATTCCCCACCCTAAACTCGTCGCCAATTCATCGATTTCTTCCCTCAGCCAGAGAGTAACATTGATTTGTTGTTGGTTGTTGGTTGTTGGTTGTTGGTTGTTGGTTGTTGGTTGTTGGTTGTTGGTTGTTGGTTGTTGGTTGTTGGTTGTTGGA
>JAAHGR010000535.1 GCA_010672425.1 Symploca sp. SIO2E6 | reverse complement strand
TAGGAGGCTGCAAGGCAGGAGGCATGAGGCTGCAAGGCAGGAGGCAGGAGGCTGCAAGGCAGGAGGCAGGAGGCTGCAAGGCAGGAGGCAGACATTCCCAATGCCCAATGCCCAATGCCCAATGCCCAATGCCCAATTCCCAATTCCCAATTCCCAATGCCCAATGCCCAATGCCCAATTCCCAATTCCCAATTCCCAATTCCCAATGCCCAATTCCCAATGCCCAATTCCCAATTCCCAATTCCCAATTCCCAATTCCCAATTCTCATCATGTCTAAATCCCCCCAATTCCTTAGTGGTAGTGAAATCCGGAAGAAGTTCCTGGATTTCTACATTCAGCAACAACACAAGTGGCTCCCTAGCGCTTCTCTGGTACCGGAAGACCCCACTGTGTTGCTGACAATTGCTGGAATGCTACCCTTTAAACCGATTTTCCTGGGACAGCGTTCCCCGGAATTTCCCCGGGCTACTACTTCCCAAAAGTGCCTGCGGACTAATGATATTGAGAATGTCGGACGCACCGCAAGGCATCATACCTTTTTTGAGATGCTGGGTAACTTTAGCTTTGGGGATTATTTTAAGGAACAAGCGATCGCTTGGGCATGGGAGTTATCGACGGAAGTATTTGGTTTGTCCCCAGAAAACCTGGTTGTCAGTGTGTTTCAGGATGACGACGAAGCTTTTGCTATCTGGCGGGATCAAATTGGTATTCCCGCACATCGTATCCAGAGGATGGGAGAAGAGGATAACTTTTGGACCTCTGGTCCTACTGGTCCCTGTGGTCCCTGTTCAGAAATTTACTACGATTTTCATCCAGAACAGGGGGATGACAATATTGATTTAGAAGATGATACCCGGTTTATTGAATTCTACAACCTGGTCTTCATGCAATACAACCAGGATGCAGCAGGTAATCGGACACCCTTACAGAATAAAAATATCGATACAGGTTTAGGACTGGAGAGGATGGCGCAAATTCTCCAGCGAGTACCCAATAATTACGAAACTGACCTGATTTTACCGATTATTAAAACAGCAGGGGAAATTGCGGGGATTGACTATGCCGAGAGTGATGAGAAAACCAAAGTCTCCCTCAAGGTGATTGGGGATCATATTCGAGCCGTAGTCCACATGATTGCCGATGGCATTACCGCCTCCAATACCGGTAGAGGTTATATCCTGCGCCGTTTGATTCGCCGGGTAGTGCGTCATGGACGGTTGATGGGAATTCAGGGAGAGTTTACCGGTAAGGTAGCACAAAAGGCGATCAGCTTAGCTGCGCCTTCGGCTAACGCTCTTGCTGAATCTGCCTATCCTAATGTCCGGGAAAGGGAAGCAGTAATTATGGCGGAACTACAACGGGAGGAATCCCGCTTCCGGAAAACCTTGGAGCGTGGGGAAAAGCTGATATCACAAATCATCGAAAAAGTCAAGCAAGCTGGGGAAACTCAAATCAGTGGCAAGGATGCCTTTACCCTCTACGATACCTACGGCTTCCCCTTGGAACTCACTCAGGAAGTTGCGGAAGAAGAGGGTTTAACGGTAGATGTACCGGGTTATCAAGCAGCCATCAAGAGACAGCAAGAAATTTCCCAGGCAGCTCACGAAACGATCGATTTAACGGTACAAGAGAGCCTGGATAAACTGGCTGAACATCTTGATGGTACAGAATTTTTGGGCTACACTCAACCTCAATCCCCAGGTAAAGTAGCAGTACTATTAGTCGATGGTAAATCCGTAGAGTCTGCCGAAGCTGGTACAGAAGTCCAGATAATCCTGGAGCAGACACCATTTTACGCCGAATCCGGGGGACAAATTGGCGATCGCGGTTACTTATCTGGGGATAATCTGCTAGTACGTATTGCAGATGTGAAGAAGGAATCGGATTTCTTTGTCCACTTTGGTGCTATTGAACGAGGTATCCTACACCTAGGAGATACGGTTACGGCTCAAATCGACCGGGCTTGTCGCCGTCGTGCCCAAGCTAATCATACTGCCACTCACTTACTACAAGCAGCCTTAAAACTCATTGTTGACCCCGGCATCTCTCAAGCTGGCTCTTTAGTTGATTTTGACAGATTACGTTTTGACTTCAACTGTGAGGGTGCCTTGACAGCAGAAGAAGTACAACAAATAGAAGAACAAGTCAATACCTGGATTGGTGAGGCTCATACAGCTGAAGTAGCAGTAATGCCGATTGCTGAAGCCAAAGCTAAAGGTGCAGTAGCAATGTTCGGGGAAAAGTATGGTGCTCAAGTACGGGTCATCGATTTCCCCGGCGTCTCCATGGAACTATGCGGCGGCACTCATGTCAACAATACCGCTGAAATCGGGGTATTCAAAATTGTCTCAGAAACCGGTATCGCTGCCGGTATCCGCCGCATCGAAGCTGTAGCAGGTCCTGCGGTGCTAGACTACCTCAATCTACGAGATCAAATAGTCAGAGAACTAAGCGATCGCTTCAAAGCCAAACCAGAAGAATTACCAGAGCGTATCACCAGTTTACAGCAAGAACTCAAGGCATCTCAAAAACAGCTAGATGCTCTCAAACAGGAACTTGCCTTAGCTAAATCTGACCAATTATTAGCACAAGCAGAGTCAGTGGGAGAATTCAAGCTACTGGTAGCCAAGATGGAAAACGCTGATCCCGATGCCTTAAAAACCGCCGCTGAGCGTTTGCAGCAAAAATTGGGAGAGAGTGCAGTAGTATTAGGTTCAGTTTTAGCAGAAGGCAAGGTAAGTTTAGTCGCCGCCTTTAGTCCCAAAGTCAACAAAGAGAAGAAACTGCAAGCAGGCAAATTCATCGGTAGCATCGCCAAAATTTGTGGCGGAGGCGGCGGTGGGCGTCCAAATTTAGCGCAGGCTGGGGGGCGAGATGCGAGCAAATTAGCAGAAGCATTAGAAACCGCCAAGAATCAGTTACAGGAAACCCTGTAGGGGCGCATTGCCTGCGCCCATTGCCTGCGCCCACATTGCCTGCG
This sequence comes from Symploca sp. SIO2E6, assembly GCA_010672425.1. Classification (GTDB taxonomy): domain Bacteria; phylum Cyanobacteriota; class Cyanobacteriia; order Cyanobacteriales; family Coleofasciculaceae; genus Caldora. Next base: position 2,591 of record JAAHGR010000535.1, on the reverse strand, counting down.
CCCACATTGCCTGCGCCCACATTGAATGCGCCCACATTGCCTGCGCCCATTGAATGCGCCCATTGAATGCGCCCATTGCCTGCGCCCATTGCCTGCGTCCAGAATAGTGGTGTAGCACAAACATCTTGCTCGCTTTTTACCTCTAGCGAGCAAGATGCTCGCACTACATCTGTGATTCCATCAATGCAAGAATTTTGAATTTTGAATTTTGAATTTTGAATTCATGGCCTACAGCGATTTTACCACCTTAACCAAAGTTAGAGAAGCTTTTGGCTTAGTTATCAAAGAATCCATTGATTTGTTTGCTGACATTCCAGAAGTTTTGCCCAGTTCTCATCTTGATACTTCCTTAAATGAGAATATATTTTTAGCAACTGCAATCAATACAGAAAAAGCTCGTTCCGAGTTAATTATTACTCCAGTCTTATTAGAAGTGAGACGAATCCTTAATTTTCAAATTGGATTTTTCTCTGGTTCAGAATTCAACGTTGATGTGCCAGCCGGTTTGAGTGGATATTGTGATTATATTCTGACTGCTTCCCAAGAGTCTTATGAGATTCGTAGTCCCGTTGTAACCTTGGCAGAAGCGAAGAATGAAAGCATTAAGTCTGGCTTGGGACAATGTATTGCTGAAATGGTTGCAGCTCAATTATTTAATCAACAGCAGGGAGAAGCGATCGACAGTATTTATGGTGCGGTGACTACGGGAACAGATTGGAAGTTTCTCAAGTTGATTGATAAGAGAGTTTGGATCGATAAACGTGACTATTTCATTAATGAAGTAAGTCAGATTTTAGGAATTTTGACCATGCCGTTTAATCTCATGTCCGGTTGAATACTTACAGCAGTTGGCTCTGCTATACGGTACATTGTTGATCCCCCTCGCATCCCTCTTGGATCCTCCTCCCGTCCCCCTTAATAAGATGCTGGTGGCGAACTTAACAATTGGAAACATTTGCGATGGGACAAAGGTTTTTTGAGTCCCCAACCCCCAATTTGAGGGGGAATTCTGACTCAAAGTTCTCCAGATTGACCTCTGTGTAAAGCAATATTAAGTTCGCCAGCGGTATCAGAATTGGAGGATTTAGGGGGCAAAGCAACATCTTTACAAAGTTTTCGCATTTTTCTCTGCATCGGATTGTAGTGCGAGCATCTTGCTCGCTATCATTAGGCATTTTGCTCGCTATCATACCAAATCCGGTATACACAAACCCTTTATATCCCACCCTGTAGAGACGTTGCATGCAACGTCTCAGAGCAAGTTTCGCGGTTTCTTCAAAACGGGGGTATCTAAACCGGATTTGGTATCAATTAATGAATTGGCAAGACTTTTACTCACATCTACACCGAGAAAGCGGATTGGTTAAATTAACCTGGGATGTGATATCGGCAAATTCAATAAGGAGCAAAAAATCCCGTGTATTTGTAGGGGCGGGTTTAGGAATATTGTATCCTATTCTACGATCGCCATTGTACAAAACCCGCCCTGTCGATAACCTTGCGGATTGGTTAAATTAACCTGGGATGTGATATCGGCAAATTCAATAAGGAATAAAACCATGGGTTCACATATGCCAGGGCGGGTTTTGCTCCGACAGTTACTGGTAAAATGGGTTAGGTTATCTCTAAACCCGCCCCTACGAAGGATGTCGATATCGGAATTTTCGATAAGGATTAGGAAAATGCGATTAGCGCAAGCTGATACCGTAAGCGATCGCTGACACAGAGAAAGTGGATTGGTTGGATTAACCTGGGATGTGATATCGGCGAATTCGATAAGGAATAAAACCATGCGCTCACATATGCCAGGGCGGGTTTTGCTCCGACAGTTGCTGGTAAAATGGGTTAGGTTATCTCTAAACCCGCCCCTACGAAGGATGTCGATATCGGAATTTTCGATAAGGATTGGGAAAATGCGATTAGCGCAAGCTGATACCGTAAGTGATCGCTGACACAGAGAAAGTGGATTGGTTGGATTAACCTGGGATGTGATATCGGCAAATTCGATAAGGAATAAAACCATGCGATCGCATATGCCAGGGCGGGTTTTGCTCCGAGAGTTGCTGGTAAAATGGGTTAGGTTATCTCTAAACCCGCCCCTACGAAGGATGTCGATATCGGAATTTTCGATAAGGATCACGAATATGCGATTAGCGCAAGCTGATACCGTAAGCGATCGCTGACACAGAAAAAGCGGATTGGTTGGATTAAACTGGGGTGAATATCGGCAAATCCGATAAGGAATAAAACCATGGGTTCACATATGCCAGGGCGGGTTTTGCTCCGACAGTTGCTGGTAAAATGGGTTAGGTTATCTCTAAACCCGCCCCTACGAAGGATGTCGATATCGGAATTTTCGATAAGGATTGGGAAAATGCGATTAGCGCAAGCTGATACCGTAAGCGATCGCTTACACCGAGAAAGCGGATTGATTGAATTAACCTGGGATGGATATCGGCAAATTCGATAAGGAATAAAACCATGGGTTCACATATGCCAGGGCGGGTTTTGCTCCGACAGTTGCTGGTAAAATGGGTTAGGTTATCTCTAAACCCGCCCCTACGAAGGATGTCGATATCGGAATTTTCGAT
>JAAHGR010000534.1 GCA_010672425.1 Symploca sp. SIO2E6 | reverse complement strand
CCCTCCACCCCTATGGTGTTATATTGAGTTAAGTAGATGCACCCTGATAAGCAAGAGAGCCATTAACCGTGACTCTCTCTTTTTTTTTGCCGATTACCCGGTTGAGCAATTCATCCGGAGTGTACCAGCAGTAGGTTCAAAAACCGCTTAAATAGGAGTGAATAAGTATTGATGTTAAGAAAATCAGCAATAGGGGGTGACACCCCCACCCCTATAGTGCTATATTGAGTTAAGTAGATGCACCCTGATAAGCAAGAGAGCCATTAACCGTGACTCTCGCTTTTTTTTGGCCGATTACCCGGTTGAGCAATTCGTTCCTCACAAACAATAGTAGCAAAAACTGGTTAAATAGGAGTCTATAAGCATTGATGTTAAGAAAATCAGCAATAGGGGGTGACGCCCCTCACCCCTATAATGCTATATTGAGTTAAGTAGATGCACCCTGATAAGCCGGAGAGCCACTGACCGTGACTCTCTGTTTTTTTTGGCCATTCATATCACCGAACTTGATATAAGCTAGATCTACCTGCAATTTGTAGCCTTTATTGAAACTCATGTCAACTTGGCATTGTATACAACAATGTGGTGCGTGCTGCTATCTTGAACCTACTGAACGACCAGGATTAGAGGAATATCTTTCCCCACAAGAGTTAGAGCTTTATCTGGATATGGTAGGAGAAGAAGGATGGTGTGTGAATTTTGATCACGCCACCCGCGAATGCCGAATTTACCAAAATCGACCTCGCTTCTGCTATGTAGAACCGGATGTCTTTCAAGAAATGTACGGCGTGGAACCAGAGGAGTTGAGCGATTTTGCCACTAATTGCTGTCGTGAGCAGATTGAGGACGTTTATGGGAAGCACAGTCTGGAGATGCAGCGTTTTAACCGAGAAATAGGTTAAATAAACTCATTACTCATTACTCATTACTCATTACTCATTACTCATTACTTCAAAACCCGAATCAATCGACTTATTCTCCCAAACCCTACCTAATACCTAATATGCGGTAATCTTGAATAAAATAGAGTGTCTTTCCCCAACCTTGCCCTTTTGCCTTGGTCAACTATGACTCATACCCCTGACTTCCTCGGCCACCTCAATCCCTCCCAAAATATTGCTGTTGAACATTTCTGCGGTCCTTTATTAGTCGTAGCGGGAGCAGGTTCTGGGAAAACTAGAGCACTAACCTATCGGATTGCTAATCTGATTCACCAATATAAAGTCGATCCAGAAAATATCCTGGCGGTAACCTTCACCAATAAAGCGGCACGGGAGATGAAGGAACGGATTGAAAGGTTATTTGCTCAGCAACTAGCCCAACAAAAACACTCGCAAAAATTGGAGTTGCTGCCACCGGAAGAGCAAACCCTGTTGCGATCGCGGGTCTATAGACAGTATATCAAACCTCTGTGGATTGGTACTTTCCATAGCCTCTTGGCTCGTATTCTCCGCTTTGATATCAATAAGTACCAAGATGAACAGGGACGACAGTGGCAACGGAACTTTTCTATTTTTGATCAATCTGATTCCCAAAGTCTGGTCAAAAATATTGTTACCCAACTCTTAAACCTCGACGATAAAAAATTTAATCCCAAGAATATCCGCTACGCCATCAGCAATGCGAAAAACTTGGGTTTAACCCCCTTGGAATTTGAAAAAGAGCAATCTAATTACAAGGGAAGAGTCATTGCTGAAGTCTACAACCATTATCAACAAGAGTTAGTAGCTAACAATGCTCTCGATTTTGATGACCTAATTTTAATCCCAGTTAAGCTCTTCCAACAAAATGAATCCGTCCTAGGTTACTGGCATCGGCAATTTCGTCACATTTTAGTAGATGAATATCAAGATACTAACCGGATTCAGTATGACTTAATCCGCCTGTTATCTACCAATGGTGAAACGAGCAAAAGTAATTGGGATTGGCGCGATCGCTCAATTTTTGTGGTTGGGGATGCGGATCAATCGATTTACTCCTTTAGGATGGCTGACTATACCATACTATTGGATTTTCAGAAAGACTTTGGCGATGGCTTAGCGGATGACGATACCCGGACGATGGTGAAATTGGAGGAAAACTATCGTTCCAGGGAAAATATTCTCCAAGCGGCTAATCATCTGATTGAAAACAATACCCAGCGCATTGATAAGGTCCTGAAACCCACTAGAGGCTCAGGGGAACAAATTTATGTGTACAAAGCCGATGAAGAACTAGCGGAAGCTCAGTTTGTGGCCAATCAAATCAGTAACCTGACACAACAGAACCCGGAATTAGATTGGGGTAGTTTTGCCATCCTCTACCGCACTAATGCCCAATCTCGCCCCTTTGAAGATGTCCTCCTCGGTAAAAACATCCCCTATATTATTGTTGGTGGACTGAGGTTCTATGATCGCAAAGAAATCAAAGATGCCTTAGCTTACTTACGAGCGATCGCGAACCCGGCGGATACCGTCAGTCTGCTGCGGATTATCAATACTCCCCGCCGAGGTATTGGTAAAACCACCATTGAGAATCTAGTCAATGCGGCCCAACAATTGGGAATTCCCCTGTGGGAAATCCTGAGGGATGAAACATCAGTCAGTACAATGGCAGGACGTTCTGCCAAATCCGTCAACCGTTTTGCTCAGTTAATTAGCAAATGGCAAGAGCAAGTTGAGCAAGCCGAAGCAGCGGAGATTCTCAACGAACTGATGGAAGAATCCGGTTATATTGAGGACTTAAAAAAACAGGGGACAGATGAAGCAGAAAATCGACTAGCCAACATCTTTGAACTCTATAATGCGATTCTCCAATTTCAGGAAGAAAATGAAGACACGACTCTAGAAGGTTTCTTAGCTAGTGCTTCTCTAGCTTCTGATTTAGATAACCTAGAGGAAGGACAAAAAGCAGTTTCCTTGATGACCTTGCACTCAGCCAAAGGGTTAGAATTTCCAGTAGTCTTTTTAGTAGGGTTAGAACAAGGGTTATTTCCTAACTATCGCTCCATCAGTGACCCCATTGCCCTAGAAGAAGAACGTCGCCTCTGTTATGTAGGCATCACCCGCGCCCAAGAACAACTATTTCTGACCCATGCTCATGAACGTCGTCTCTACGGTACTCGTGAACCTGCGGTTGCCTCCCAATTTCTCCGGGAATTACCGACAGAATTGGTCAGTAGCAATCTAATTAAAGCCCAACGGCGAAGTGCTTCTACCTCCAAACTTAAAGGGAAAAAATCTGGACAACCACAGCAATCTTCCCAGGACTGGCAAGTCGGTGAATTACTAATTCACGACACCTTTGGAGAAGGAGAAGTCACCCATGTGTTTGGCTCAGGAAAAAAAGTTAGTATTGCCGTCAAATTTGCCGGTTTAGGTCAAAAAATTCTCGACCCCAAACAAGTAAAACTGCAACGGATCAGGTAGGACTTGCTGAAAAAGTAGGGGCGCAATGCTTGCGCCCTCAAGGCTAAAACACATCAGAATTTAGAATTAGCATAAAATTCCGTATATTTGTAGGGGCGGGTTTAGAGATATGTTAACCCATTCGACGATAGCCATCATACAAAACCCGCCCTATCGATAACCTTGCGGATTGCTGAAAATTTCCCTCCTACATGGTATGTCATTGCGCCCTCAATGCTCTCACTGAGTTGTAATTTTGAGGTTTTTTTGCTATTATTTGAATAATGGAATAAGTGTGCGCCTGTAATATATAGGGTGTGCTGTATAGGAATAAAGCACGATTGTATACGATTAGTGCAAGCTGTTGTTGTAGGCGATCGCTAACACGGTAATTGTTTTGTCAAGCCAGAGGAAGATAAGTAATACGATCCTGATATTCATTCTCATCAGCTGCCTCTGCAATCAAAATCAAATCTTCAATCACCCGACCAACATCTACAGGGCGACGAAGCACAAAAATTGCCGGTACATGGCGACCTTCTGCTAAATGATCAACTAAATGTACTGGCATAGATTTGCGATTATTAGTAACAAGTAAAAAATCATTTTCCTCACACCAGCAGAGAATTTCCGGATCTAGTGTACCTTTAGGAAGGGCATCTTGATCACCAACCATAAGTACAATTAAATCTTCTCGGTAACGCAATAGCTGTTCGCGATACAGGGACGGCATATTTTCATCCAACAGATATTTAGTTGGCATTAGTGAGTAACCTTAGTTGCTTTACGTTTCTCTTTTAACTTAAGTAAACGTACCACAAATTCTGGTGGATTTTCATCATACTTTTGCTGGGCTTGGTTCGTGTACTCTATCCAGTCATATATATACTTATCTATTATTTCTTGGTTATGTAAATAGTAGAGAATTGTGGCATGAACTTGCTCTAGAGTTATCGTACTAAACTGCTCAGCTATGGCTTCGGGGGATTTGCCAAAATTAAGATATTCGTCGAGAACAGACTCAATGCCAACCCGGGTTCCTTTGATACGAATATCATCACTACTGAGAAAGTCAAAATAGTCTTCTAATAGCATGGATTCCTCCTACAGCTAGATAGCATTACTACTTCAGTATACCGAAAAGGACTAAAGTAGGGGCGCAATGCTTGCGCCCTCAATGCTTGCGCCCTCAATGCTTGCGCCCTCAATGCTTGCGCCCTCAATGCTCTCACTGAGTTGTAATTTTGAGGTTTTTTTGCAATCTAGAAGCCACTATGAGAGCAAGCGATCGCGAATTATTTAACTATTGCAATTACACCCCTTGTTTGCTACTATTACCTGATAATGGGATAGGTGTGCGCCTGTAATGTCATCGTCCTGGTAAAACCTTTGTAGGGATGGGTGAGAGAATGTAGAATTTAGAATTTAGAATTTAGAATTAGCAGAAGATTCCGTACATTCGTAGGGGCGGGTTTAGGGATATCTTAACCCATTCAACGATAAGTGTTAGACAAAACCCGCCCTGTCGATAACCTTGCGGAAACCAGTGAATTTTCCTCTTACATAGGATGCCATTGGGGCGTATGCAATTGGGCGTATGCAATACGCCCCTACGGTCGGTTGATTGAGCTAATTATACCAAATCCGGTTTACATAGACTGATTAACCATATCGACTAAATCCTCTTCTGTCAAAGGCTTAGGCAAATTGTGATATTGTGCTTTTAAAAGCGGATTTGGTATTACCTTCTTCAATTTGAGAAGTCGGGGATCTTCAGGGGGAGATCATACTTTGGCCGTAATTGGAGTATTGGGTATCATGTTAGGGAGCAAGATGTAGGTGTCATGTTAGGGAACAAGATGCTCCCACTACAATCTTGGGATATTGATTTAATTCTTTAATCCAAAAGCTACTATGAGAGGAAGCGATCGCGAATTCTTTAACTATTGCAATTACGCCTCTTGTTTGCTACTATTACCTAATAATGGGATAGGCGTGCGCCTGTAATGTCATCGTCCTGGTAAGACCTTTGTAGGGATGGGTGAGAGAATGTAGAATGTAGAATGTAGTGCGACTCGTTTCCTCGAAAAATGGAGAGAAACCTCATCCGTGTACGAGGAGCAGGAGGTCAGCCTTTGGTATGGGTTGTGTAAAACTCTTGATAACTTAATAACCTTGAGGGTGCAAGTCCCTC
>JAAHGR010000533.1 GCA_010672425.1 Symploca sp. SIO2E6 | reverse complement strand
AAGCTACCTAACACCTCTAGGCGTTTTCTTTCGTAGGTTGTTCGTCCTACTCCTGAACGCTTATTTTTAGGTATAAAATCTCTATAGCCGTTACTACTGCTTCCGTACCAATTTCCCTAATTTCCAGGTAGCTTTCCCTAAACTCCTCTGGCATGGGTGTTCTCACTGTAATTGCTTCTGTGGCTGTCAATACTTTTGTTGCTGTAGATGACTCTTGCTTGATTGCTCTTTTAGAGGATACAGCCAGATCCGGCAATCCAATCAAAGCTGATTCTCCACGATCAATATAAGTTCGTTTCTCTACCGCTACTCGATACTTGGGACGTAATTGGGGGCCCAGAATATCGGCGATATTAACGATTAAGCGACTGTGAACTTCTGTCCATAACTGGGGATGCTCTAGATAGGGGTTCATACCCGGGAAAGGAGTGGGCATAAGGGAATTTTAGATTTTAGATTTTAGATTTTAGATTAAAGAATTGAATCAATACAAGCCCAAGTATAGCCAATAAACAAGGGATCGTGGAACTGGCATCTTGCCAGTAATATAGCTGTGGAACTGGCATCTTGCCAGTAACAGGCTCTCAATATAGCTCAGGTAACAAAACTATGCAGTATCCCTAGGATTTTGCCCACATTTTTCAAAAAAAATTCATCTAAATCTACCTCTATCTTCTTATCTGTTAGCCGCATAAACTGCCATAAGCTGCCGGTGGTGACACCCCCATAAATAGTTGCTATGCCTTTCCCTCTAGCTTGATTAAAGATTTGGGCAGCAATCATTTCCGCCATACATTGACTTAATCCAGAATTTAGGTTATCATTCTTCGCTTCCACCAAAATCGTTACAGGAGCTGCTATGGTTAGTTGAGATGCCGAAAGGCTGATTAAAAAGTCACAAAACCCGGTTAAATTTCTTTCTTGATCGACATTAAATTCTTTGCCCGAAAAAATACTGATTTGATTTTGTAGTTGTTTCTTGAGCTCGATTAAAATCGGTAAAATAATGGCTTCTGATTTGGCCTTCTCTGTAGCGATCGCGAGAGCTAGGGGAGTATTATACCTTAAGGTCTCTGCTAAAAAGTCACTATACGTGACTTCTGGTACTTCAGCGAAAATACCAACTTCCTCTACAACGGCAATGTCAAACTCCCGTTGAATATCCTCTAGAGTGAATTGAGAGTAAGGCATTTTGATTAATCTATATGATTTTAGATTTTAGATTTTAGATTTTAGATTGATACAAATCTCAGTATGGCTAACAAACAAGGTATAAGAAAATAAGGTGACAAAACTCTCAGGCTTCAAGTAGATACTGCTATCTAATTGCTTGAATAAATTCGGTTACAGCATCGTATTGGTCAGCATACATAATATATCGACTCAGTAGAGCGATATCCAAGTTCTGCAATAACTCACTGCGGTCTATCCGCTCATATTCTTCTCTTAAGCAAGATAGCCTGAGCAAGCCATCTTCCCAAAACCAAACTTCCGGAACCCCCATTCGCTGATAAAACCGCAACTTATCTATGCCTCCACTGGTAAAGATAACTTCAATTACCAAATCGGGCATCGCTTTTTTCGTTTCTAGGTTGTAGGATTCATCAGGCTCCTTTCTCACCTGTTGTTCCTTACTTCCTAAGCTTGGACCACCTCTACCGTAAAAGCGGATACCTTTCTCCCTCATGTAAGCTTCGAGCAATAAGCCAATTGTTTTTTTAGCATCTTCGTGTTCCGGACTAGTGGTCATAATCTCTAAAATGCCATCCAAGTAAGCAAGGCTCACTCCAGCTATATTGTCAAATGCCGCTTCAATTGCTTCTAGCTGTGACCAACTAATCTCAGAAAAGGTGAGACAGCGTTCTTGATGCTCCAGTTTTTCTAGTATTACTGTCATGCTTCCTTCAATATCAATTTAGGTGCTCTCTGGAAATGAAAGTACCTGGCGGATGAGACAGGCTAGAAGCCTGTTCCACAAGAGATGGTTTCCTTATGACCCTCTTTCTAGTTTACCCAACATAATTAAACTTTCCAAATCTTCTATGGCACTATCCAAATATTCACCAATTACCCTTCTCACTTGTTCTAGTTGCCAATCTGGTGTCCCTCCTAACATACGGCTGATATCTGCTAAATCTTGGCTCCTCCCCGCAATCAGTTTCATTAAAACCAAATAAGGCAGATCCACAATCGGTAAGCCATCAGGGGCATAATTCGGATTAGCGATCGCTTCTGTCGCCCAGGCATCGTTCACCTCCAAGACATCTAGTGATGTTCCATCCAGCAACTGCCATTGACTACCTGCAATACTCAACTCAGAGATTTTTTGACTTCTTGCTTGCTCTAGATCCTCATAAACTAATTCTGCATCTTCTGACTTGACCAAGATATCCAAATCTAGGGTCATTCTTTCTGGCATATAAAGCCTAGTTGCCACTCCCCCAACCACGACAAAAGAAGCTTGTTTGATAATTTGGTTCAGATTGGTCACAGCCTGATTCCAGGTTCGTCGGTTCAAAAAATTTATACTGCTCCCTGTTCCCGGTTGGACTCGTTTTTTGACTAAATCGATAAAATATTTACGTTTTTCCCCATGGGGATCGGCAATTTTCTGTTTCATCAATCAATATATGGAGCCATGTTGGGGCGGGCAATATATGGAGCGGGTGAACGAAATTTTGCGTAGGATTTCCATTCTCCGCGTCTCCGCGTCTCCGCGTCTCCGCGTCTGCTGAATCGTTTCCCCACTCATTTTTTCGCTCACCCATATGGAGCCATGTAGGGGCGGGTTCACCAAATACTTGGTTATTCTACGATAACTTAACTAAACCCGCCCCGGCTTCTGGTACAGAGCACTGCTTGTCCAACCCAACCGGGGCGGGTTTAGCTGATTGGCTTGTCAATATCGATAGATGGTTGGCGAACCCGCCCCTACTGCTAGTTACTGTAGTTCAATATAAATTGGCTGGAACCTTACGGGAACGCACTACAGACCTAACACCTACCAGCTAAACTCACCCCATGATATTAAAATCTCGTACATTCGAGCCTGAACGGGCTTGACGGCGAGTAAATTCTCCTACCGAGGGATTTCCGTCTGGATGAATGACGCCACTAGCTTGACTCCACAACTCTCGCGGTGCTGGCTGAATCTGATATTCGCGATCGCTGGTCTTGCGTACATGATACCACTGAGTTTCCTGACATTGGTCACACCAAAACGCTTCGAGCCACTCTCCATCTAGAAGAACCGCTGTCCGACTTGCCACCAACATCAGGGCCGATAAGCGATTCATCCCCCGCGATCGCAGGGTTTGAGCCGACTCTGTATAGAGACGATACTTTTGGCTAACACTGTCCAAATAACAGCCATGCTTTGGGCAGTAGATCCCTCGCCGTTTTGAACGTTTCCGATTTCGGGCACACCTTTTCTGCACTTCGGCCTCCGAAATAACGCCATAATTACCCATAGACGAGCATTAAAGCAAGAAGGTTGCGGGGAAGAGACTGAGATCATGAAGACCATCGAAGCCCACTTCCGGAACTGAATGATTAATTTAGCTTTAGTTAGGATATACCATAGTTGCCATTTTATGTCACGTCAATTTCTGATGTGGGAAACGGGGAGATGGGGAGATGGGGGGATGGGGAGATGGGGAGATGGGGGGATAGGGCTCACAAGGGTAGGTTTTTAATATTTCGGTCAATAAGAGACAAGGAGGACAAGGAGGGAAAGTAGACATATGTTGATGTTTCACGAAAAACTGGGATGAATGTTGCATCTGGGATTTTTAATAACCGAACAATAATTTATACGGTTTTCCTCATGAGTCTTCTTGTCCACCCTGTCGCTACTACAATTATGCCTTTCTTTGCTCCAAGAGTTTCTTTGGAAACGATAGAATTGAGTAGTGCGAGCATCTTGCTCGCGTTTAGGTTAAACGCGAGCGAAACGTTTGCCCTACGCGCACGCACTACTGGCGCGATAGATAAAAATTTAGAATATTCGGCATCCCTATCTCCCCATCTACCTAATTGCCCAACGCCTCTTTCATTTCCACACCTCGGTCAAATCTAAGGTAAAACCGGGCAAAATTTCCTCTCCTGACAAACTAGCTGGACTCTGCAATACCTTAACCTCTGTATTGGGCTTATAGACTTTCGCCTGCTTATTCTTACGATCAATAAGGAAGCCTAAACCGGTTCCATTGTCAATATACTCCTGCATTTTTTCCTCTAGGGTCTTGAGATTATCCGAGGCAGAACGTAACTCCACCACAAAATCGGGACAGATAGGGGCAAAACCTTCTTGTTGCTCCGGTGTCAGAGAGTCCCATCTTTCCTGAGTCACCCAAGCCGCATCGGGTGATCGATCTGAGCCATTAGGTAGATGAAATCCTCCAGAAGAGTTAAAAGCCTGACCTAACTTAGTCTGACGGTTCCACAACCATAACTGTCCTTCAATATCCAAGTTACGATTGCTTGTGATACTTCCCGTGGGTGGCATAGAGACTAATTCTCCGGTAGCTGTTCTTTCCAACCGCCAGTCTCGGTTAACCCTAGCCAACTGTTGAAATTGTTCGTGAGTTACTTTAAAAGCGTTGGGAATAGTTAAGTTGACCATCTTGAATTTGCTCAGGTCGATGGACTTTGGTAGTTTAGATTTTGGGTAGTGCGATCGCGAGCCGTTAAACGCGAGCAAGATGCTCACACTACACCTATTGGATCATTATAAGAGGAGAAACCTGATAGTAGCCCAGACGTCTAAGCAAGGGTATCCTTAAAAGTTGCGGCCAATATCTTGTGAGGATAAGTCTTATGCCCAAGTGGGTATCCTTTCCTTCTGTATATCGACTGGGACAACTGAGCCTAGATAGCTTGATTGCTTGGTTGGCTTGCCACCTGGCTTTTCTGATTCGCTTTGAAGGAAATATTCCCACGAGTTACCAAACCATGGTTTGGTTGCTACCCCTGTTAGCAATTCCTGGACGTCTGATTATCCAAACTACTTTTGGTTTATACAAACAAGTCTGGCGATTGTTTGGTGTTAAAGATGTCATCACTCTATTGAATGCAGTCACCTTCTATTCTTGTCTGGTGCTAGTCACCACTCGCCTGATTATTCCCCGCTTTGTACCCTTCCAGGGAGTTCCCTTAGGGATTGCTTTTATTGACTGGAGCTTGGCTATCATGGGAATGACTGCCCTACGCTACACCCGCCGCTGGTTAGTTCATAACCCACCAAAGAATAACTGGTTCCGAGCTATCCTGCCAAAGCAACCGCCATCCTCAGAGCAACAGCGGGTGCTGCTAGTGGGAGCCGGTAGAACTGGTTCCCAGATTGTTCAGGAAGTTCGGCAAAATCCCCAACTTAATTTGGAAATTGTTGGTTTTGTGGATGATGACAGAAGCAAGATGGGGCGCAAAGTGGAAGGGTTGCCAGTTCTGGGGTATACTGAGCAGATGGTAGAGATTGCCTTAAAGCTCAACACTGATGAAGTGCTGATTTCCATGCCCTCTGCTAAGGCAGCAAAAATCCGCAAATTAGTCAATCTCGCCCATGGTACTTCTCTCAAACTCAAAG
>JAAHGR010000532.1 GCA_010672425.1 Symploca sp. SIO2E6 | reverse complement strand
TTTTAGAATTGAATCAACACAAGCCTAAGGCTCCGAGAGGACGAAGGAGGTTCCAAGGAGGTAGAAGGAGGTAAGAGATATGTTTCTCACTCTTTCAATTGGGGGCGCGAAGCTTTCCTCAGGAGCTCTTGAGAAACACCGAGGCAGGAGGCTCCGAGGCTCCGAGGCTCCGAGGCGAGGGAGGAGGAAGGAGGTTCCAAGGAGGTAGAAGGAGGTAGGAGATATGTTTCTCACTCTTTCAATTGGGGGCACAAAGTGCTCCGAGGCGAGCTCTTGAGAAAATAGAAATAGCAAAAGGATGGCCGAATCCTTTGATATGACTAGTTTCTAACTTCTTTTTAGGCAATGAAAACTCTTCTTACTCCTGCCTCGGAGCCTCCTGCCTCCTGCCTTAAGAAAGCTCATTACAAACCCGCAGGTACAGGCAATGGCGAATACTGTTACTCAAGGGTGTTGTGAATTGTTCGACTGACTCAATTACACCACCCAACTGTTCCAACACAGGTAGAAGAGCATCTGTCTCCCCATCAGTCCAATTACCTCGATACAGAATAGCTAAACCTCCAGTTTTTAGCAAGGGCAACGCATATTTTGCACAGAGGGATGCTTTGCCCACAGCACGAACTAAAGCAATATCGTACTGTTGTCGGTGCTGTGGTTGTTGCCCGATCGCTTCTGCTCTACCAACTAAAGTGGTAACATTCTTGAGACCCAACCGGGGTATTAAATCGGCCAAAAAGTTGATTTTTTTGCGGGTGGAATCGAGTAAAGTAACCTGAGTGTGAGAAAACGCGATCGCTACTGGTAGTCCTGGAAATCCTGCACCAGTACCAATGTCAATTATTTGCTGTGGTGTAGTTACAGATTGCAATTGGGATGCCACTCCCCGTAGAGAATCCCACAAATGCTTCTCCCAGAACTCTTCAGGGGTTGTAATCCGGGTTAAATTCAACTGGCGATTGCCCTCCAAAATCTCTTCATACAGATGCTGAAACTGAGCCTGACATTGCTCATCTGGTAGCCAGTTTAAGGTTTGCTGCCAAATTGTTGTTTGTTGTTTGTCATTTGTCATTTGTTGTTTGTTGTTTGTTGTTTGTTGTTTGTTGTTTGTTGTTTGTTGTTTGTTGTTTGTTGTTTGTCGTTTGTTGTTTGTTGTTTGTTATTTGTCGTTTGTTGTTTGTTGTTTGTTGTTTGTCGTTTGTTGTTTGTTGTTGGTTGTTGGTTGTTGGTTGTTGGTTGTTGGTTGTTGGTTGTTGGTTGTTGTTTGTTGTTTGTTGTTTGTTGTTTGTTGTTTGTTGTTTGTTGTTTGTTGTTTGTTGTTTGTCGATTCCCAATTCCCAATTCCCAATTCCCAATTCCCAATTCCCAATTCCCAATTCTCCATTCCCCATTCCCCATTCCCCTACAACCGCTGGGCGATGACAGCATAAAAGGGATCACCACCGCCAATACCTAGCATTTGGAGAATAGGGGGTACATCTGACTTACGACTAATTACTTCTGGGGTACTCAATCCAGGCACAGACTTCAAGTAGCTTTTGACTAACCCCACCCGACTAGCTTCGGTACCATCCCGCCAAGCCGTGATCGCTTTTTGGAAAAACATCCGGTTAGAAAAGCTGATAATTAGGATACCACCAGGTTTAAGGATGCGGTGAATCTCGGAAAATACGGCTTCTGGGTATTGCAGATACTGAACAGAAACACAGTTAAGGACTGCATCAAAGTCCTGATCCAGTAAGGGAAGTTGAGGATTGTCATTGAGGTTTTGCACAAAGTAATGATGCAATCGAGGATTACTGGCTAGTTCCTCCTCATTCATACCATGACCTTCGACGTGAGCAAATTCCATCTCCTCTGGGAGATGAGAGATATGGCTGCTCATCAGATCCAGGATACGGCTATCAGGCTTGAGGCGATCGCCATACAGTTGGGTTAACTGATCGATGAAACCTTGATCAACATGGGTAACGAACCTTGGTACTGAGTAAAACTGCCCATCCTCAGTATCATCTAGTTTAGTACGTTGTTTTGGTCGCAGCAGCATAGTTTTACCTCTGAGTTTAGGCAAATTACAAAATGTTCAGTGATGTCATATTAGTATTAAGCTAAGGAAATCCCAAAAATTAAGATACCAGTTAAAGTCTCCTTATCTCCCTTGTCATCCTTGTCTCCCTTGCCTTCCTTGTCCACCTTCTCCTCTAATTTTCGCCAGGGTACTATACTATGAACAAAGCCGATATTGAATTCTTCAAATCTTCACCCAACAGGGAATATCAGAAGTTAATGCTCTTTGCTAGGCTTGAGCAGCGAGGGGAGGAGTTGCGAGTAGAAATGCCGACAGTTAATGATGCAGAGATATTGATTGTGGATTATCGGGTGATACTGATGCAAAAAATGTTAGGTTTGGGATGGGCAAGATTCATCCATATTTGTTGTGCAGATCAAACTGTTTGCCGCATCCCGATCCATTGTCTACTAACATTGATTATCGAAGATTGCCGTTAATTGTAAGCTGTTAGGCAAATAAAAAGAGAATAGGCAAATCTTTGGCAATCCCTCTAAAATCTAAAATCTAAAATCTCCTCACTCCAAAGGGTGGCAGCTTCTGTACCTGCGGTTCTCTCGCTAAATTTTTGAGTTAATTGCTTGGCTTGGGAAGCTGAAAAATGGGACTTCCAATCCCCCACCTCTCCTTTCCGAATAAAGGGGGTCAGATGAGCTGGACGTTGACTAGACCAACGACTTTGATCTTTACTCATACGGGTAAAGCTGGTATGGTCAAGAATACTCTCAATGATTTGTCTGTTTTCAATTTTTTTAACATAGGCAGAGCCCAAAAAATCTGCTATGGCGATAATAGCTGCCTTAGGGTCACTTTTCATCGCTTCATAGGTCAACCAAAGAACATTTGGCTCATGTTTATGCTCAATCCAAGGAACTACATGATCAAAGTAATCACCCCAGTCTACTTCTCCGGCAAGAAAACAGGCAAAAAATTCATCAAAAGTGCCTTCAGCAAAATCATAATGTTTAATAAAACCTTTGGTATGATAATAAAAGGAAACGGCACAATCAAAGGGATTACGAGCTACATAAATGTATTTTGCCTCAGGATGATGGGGGGTTAGCTCATAAGTCAAATGGGTTTTGAGCAAGCGGGGTTTAGGTAAAGCAGCAACAAACTCACCTCCTACTTCTTCTAGATGGGGTACTTCTAAATTAATGTTTTTACCCAAGGGTAATGGTTCACCATTGTGGTACAACATCCAGAGGATATGCTGAGTCCAGGTTGTTCCGCATTTGGGATAAGTAACAATAAATATATCTTCTGCCTGAGCCTGATAGGCAAGACCAGAGTCAAAACATGTCACAGGAAATCCCATGGGTATACGAAAGTTTTTGTGTAGGGTATAGCTTGGTTTCATCACGAGGTATGATATTCTGACCAAAAAGATGGTAAAGTAGCAGACTTCATAACTGATCATAATCCATTGCTTGTCCCTGTCCTTGAGCAATTTGTTGTTTCACTAGTCTTGCTACTTCTATTAACTTATTTTGTGTTTTCTGAAAAGATTTATCCCACTGTAATTCATCTATCAGCTTTGAATTTTGAATGCAATAATTTTGAATTCGCTGTTAGGCGCTCATTACTTATGCAGCAAACCCTAATCATCGATTATGAGGTTCCCCAAAATCAATCACTGGTCCGTAATAAGTCAATAATTTATTGGTAATTACCAGGTTTAATGGCATTTTTGGGGAGCAAAAAGATACCTGGTAACATACTCTGATTTAGAATTTTAGAAAGAAAATCTAAAATCTAAAATCTAAAATCTAAAATCTAATTACTCTTCACTTAAAATTTTGGGGACTCTGAAAAAATCACCATCCGGATCAGGAGCTTCTTGGAGGATTGCTTCCCGATTAGGGTAGGGGCGTAACTCATCTTGTCTAGTAACATTGCTCACATCAATTGCCCTGGTAGTAGGTGGTACATCCTCAGTATCCAACTCACTCAGCTGTTGAAAATACTCCAGAATACTACTCATTTGAGCAGTTATCTGTTCTTCTTCTTCCTCCGTCATTTCCAAACGGGCAAGCTGAGCAACTTTGTGAACTTGTTTTTTGTTAATCATAATATGGGGAATTGGGAATTGGGAATTGGGAATTGACAAACAACAAACAACAAACAACCAACGACAAACAACAAACAACAAACAACCAACGACAAACAACCAACGACAAACAACAAACAACAAACAACAAACAACTAAAAGTAAACATCCATTGAAGATCGGCCTGTGGTTTTCAACCAGTTTTGAGCCTCAATGTAGTTGTTGGGAGCAAGACTAATCGCTTCTTTCCAATATTCGGCTGCTTTGCTGTAGTAATCTTCAGCAGCTTCTTCGTCTCCAGCCTCTTTTGCTTGTTCCCCTTGGTAGTGGTGAATCACAGCAATGTTGTTGAGTGCTTGAGGAAGACGGGGGTTGAGTTCAATTGCCTGATGGTAAAAATCTAGTGCTTGCTCATGTTCACCGTTGCTGGCGTAAATCAAGCCCATGTTATAGAGAATATAGCTGCGATCGTAAGAGTCTTCCTCTAGGCGCAAAGCTTCTTTATAGTTATCCAAGGCTTCAGCATATTCTCCATCAGCCTGAGCAGACATACCGTCGCGGTAGTAAACAAAGGCTTCTTTGGCTTGCTTGTTGGTGGGCAGCATTTTGAGGATGATGTCCGCCATCACCGTAAAGCTTTTATCAATAAAGTTATCGTTACGTTGGGTTCTTGGCATAGTAGGGCTTAGGTTTTTCTTGGTTGTGGGAGTGGTTATGCCACAATATCCCTGACATTATAGATAATAGCGTTCTGACTTTGAAATTGGGAATTGGGAATTGGGAATTGGGAATTGGGAATTGGGGATTGGGAATTGGGAATTGGGAATTGGGAATTGGCAACAGTTAACCTTTATCCTCTGGTGGCGAAATTTCTTCATGGGGACTGCCTTGGAGCCTTGGAGTCTCCTGCCTCCGGTTCCCCTCCTTGGAGGGGTTAGGGGTGGGTTATACCTCCTGCCTCCTGCCTCCAAAACACTAGGGCAAAAAGCGATCTAAAGCAGCCTTGAGCTCTTCAATTTCCACTTCAATATTGCCCTGTTGAGCAGCACGACCAATACACTGGGTCAAATGTTCATCGAGAATAATCCTGGCTACTCGATCCAACGCACCTCGAACAGCAGCAATTTGTACTAAGACATCAGGACAGGGGCGACTTTCCTGCACCATCGTCTTAACACCTCGGATATGTCCTTCAATGCGCGAAAGCCGATTAATGATTCGCCGCAGAGATTCTTCGTCGTGAACATGATTATGTCCCAATAGTTTCTCACCATGCTTATGCTCGGTGTGATTATTGAAATTGTGATTAAGGGAACTTTTATCCTCACCGGATTTAGCAAAGGTGTGACTATTGACAGCTCCCCTGCCTAAAGGCGAGGGGATTCTTGGTTCATTGGGACTACCCATGTAGCTTGCCCTCCCCAAAATTCACTGCGGTGTGCCCCACCGCTGTATATCCACGTTGCAATACGACTTGA
>JAAHGR010000531.1 GCA_010672425.1 Symploca sp. SIO2E6 | reverse complement strand
TAGCCCAAAAACCTTGCACCATCGTGGGGGAACACCCGCTTAAATTCCGAATATGAGGTAAAAGCAAGCAGATTTTCAAGAGCTACTTTCACTTCAATTAATTGCCTCAAAGAGTTGTGCCGCAAGGGATAGTACACTCTTTACTTATTACTTATTACTTATTACTTATTACTTCAAAACCCGAAAGTTACGACTTATTCAGCAGACCCTAATTACGAACTGCTAACAGGGATTGCCAGTCCTGAATCGCTTGTTCTGACCAAAGCCAATCTTTACTTAAAGCTGTTGGTTCAAAGTTAGTCGGGTTGTCAGTCATCACTTTTTGGCGAAACTTGAGGGATTGATTGAGCAAATTCGCTCGCTTATCACCGGATTGCTCTTGAGCTGATTTCCATAGTCCTAGCGCCAACCCGGCATTGATATTCAGATATTCTGTTTGACCAGTATTGTTAGAAGGCGTTGCTCCTTCCTGTACTTTTTGATGAAGAGTTAGGGCTTCAAACCAAGTATTATTGGCTTTCTCAAATTCTCCCTCCGCATAGTAAGCAAAACCCAGAGCATTCATATAACTAGAAGAACTAGGTTGCTTTTTGCTCGCCTCTTGCCAGAAACGTCGAGCATCATCTACACTGTATTTTGTGTTTCCAGCTTGGAGGGATTGCCAAGCTAGACGCCCTCTCAAGAAACTAACAGCAGGATTATCTACTTGTGCCGGAGGAACAGTTTCTAGGGCAGCTTTTACCTGAGGTAATGCTCCTCGCTCTAGCAATGCTTCGACTGCCTCTTGTCCTTGAACCAGATTACTCTGACTAAATTGTTCAATGGCAATTGCTGTGACAATTTTAGTATCAGTTGTTGCCAAATCTACATCTTGGGCATTTGGTAGTGGGGGAAAACTTGTCTCCTGAGGAACGGGATTAATTAAGTCTTCCGGTGGCATTTGACTACCATCAAAGACCAAAAAACCCAACAAGGTACTGGCAGCTACAACACCTGTTGCCCCCAATCCTAGCCACAGTTTAGGGATACTTCGTAACTTTTGCGGCCAAGTCTTGGCCTCTGTTGGCTGAATTTCCTCAACATAGGCAGCTGAGTTTGTAGGTTGCTCAGATGGTGTTGCTACTTCTTCCGGCTTGACTGACGATTCCAACTCAGAAATATCTGAACTAGTTGAAATTTCAGATACAGGTTCTGCCACTTCCTGGTGATCACCAGATAATTCTAGTTCAGGAAAACCATTTTGGAGACAACTCCGAATAAAATCTGGGAGATCATCTGGATCTAAATTAGGATCAACATCAATGAGATCCTCCAAATCTGAGGAACCATTGGAGAAGTTTGGTGTCTGGGGTACAAAAGTTGCTTCCTCTAATTCTACCTCCAGGGAATTGTCAGAAGGCTCAGGTAAGGTCAAGAAGGCTTCCCGGTTATTGCTAGACTCACTAGTATTAGTCAAGAAACCATCAAATTCTGGGTGCAGATAGAGAACAGGTAGTGCCCAATACAACTGATTCGAGCCATAAGCAGCAATTAGTCCCTGTCTAGCTCGACTCAAGCTCAGATCTATAGGATAACCTTGATTGAGATTGCGGTAGAGCAGTCGCGTTAAACTCAGGGAGACCTCATCGGGGATTCGTTCTGCCATCGCAATCACCGCAGGAATTCCCCGCTTCACCAAGGCTTCTGCCAAGTTCCTTTCTTGGGGATTTTCCGGATTCTGTGAGGCTGCGGTGTAGGCCCCACGACAAGAGTTAAATACGGCTAGTTGGACACCGTTATTCACCAGTAATCCGGCTAAGTCATCACCGTTTAAAATCTCCGTTAGACCAGTTTTACTACTTACTAGATAAACATTGCCCCCAGCATCCCCTAAGTTAGAATGACCTGCGTAGTGGAAAACTTGATATTGTCCTTGTTCGAGTGCTTGAGTTAGTTGTTCCCGTCCTGGCTGTGAGAGAATAGTGAGTTCAACTACTGGAGATTCATGAGAGAAACGGCTTTGGAGTTCTTCTTTCAGATGATTAGCTTCTTGTAGCAGTTCTAAACTTTCTTGGTCACTTGGACCAGAAATCACCATCAAAATTTTTAGGGGTTGATTGGCTTGAGAGGGGGGTTTCCGGAAGGGAATCATCAACCCCAAACCTAACTGGTAGCGAGAGAAAACAATATCGGTTCCGGTTGCCAAGGGACGATCCACCGCATGTAGCACTTCCCAAGGCAGGCGGGGTAAACTTGTTCCTCTAAGTCCCAAGCGCAACCGCAAAACCTTATGTTGATTTTGAGCGATCGCTTGTGCCATCATCCAGCTATCCCGCAGTCTTCCTTGAAATAAAGCGTGGTAGAGTTGCTGACCCAAAGATACCAAATTGAGGGAGGAGGGATTGATGGGATTATCCCCTTCCTGGAAGGGTAAGAAGTCCTCTCCCAAGGTAGCACTCCCTTGCAACAAGCCTAACAGGGGATCATTCATTAGCTGCCGTGCTTGCCCTAACCAGTCCTCCACTGGCCAATCGAATTGCTCTTGGGCTAATGGTACCCCCGGAGCAACTCGTTCAATACGCACCAAGTGTTTTTCTTCCCCTAGGGGGGTCACAGAGATGTGGAATTCCTGTGCCACTGCTACCTGATCAATAATAGTAGTATTGCTTAATTTCAAGGGCTTTAGCTGCACGAATAAAGAAAGAGAGGATTAAGTAGTATAGTTATCTACACACAGATTGACCATTATCCCTGAAAGTTTCCCAACTGTTAGGTGTTAGATGTTAGGTTTTAGGCATTGGGAGCAACTTATGGAAGGATTTATCCGGATAGGGATAGTGAACCAAGGAATAGTGGAGTGGTAGATGCACCCTGACTGACACTTCCTAGCTCACCAGTTTGAGCTGGGAAGTTTTTCCCTTTGTTACTCAGATATCCGTACCTCTAGCTTAGCATCTGAATTTTGTTTGGGAAGATTACTTAAAACTTTGGTCAATAATTTCAAAAAAGGCGTCATCCAATTCGTAACCTAGCATCTGCGCTAGGGACTGAGCACGGGACTTACTGGGTATCCCTTGCTGCTGTAACCAGTTAGTCAAGACAAATACTTTCTGCATGACAAAGATTTCTAAAGCTTCTGGGTTGTACTGAATACCTTCGGTACGATGAAACTGGTGCGGCACCAACATGGCAGTGTAGCGAGCTAATTCTCCTGCCCTCCAATCGAGCAGAAACGGCATCCAAGGATATTGAGCATCCAAACGCACAAACCACAACCGGATCTCTGGGATTTCTGAGAGTTCCCGGGGATCATTGGCTTCTTGAGGGTAGTCGATTTGAAATTGTAGCTGCTGCTCGCCAGAAGCGATCGCTCCTTGTTGTCGGAGTTGAGTAATTACCGCTTGAGCGGGTTCAAGATTAAGATTATTAATGCCTTCAGCATCGATCGCGATCGCAATACTCATCAAGTTATTAACTGCAATTACGTTCTCTATCTTCTTCCGGATTGATCCCAATGTTACAAGAAATTTAGCAAAAAAGGCGGATCAATCAAGGAAGCAAGTAAAATAATTTACTATAGGACTAATATCAAGTATACCACAACACTTTCATTGAAAGAAAAGAAAAAAAATGGGTCGCCTAAATAAATACCAGGAAGCGACAAATGTTATCACTTATGGAGGATTACTGCATCGCATCACCAATAAAATCCGCCAGTCTTTAGAGCTACAGGATATTTTATCGGCAACGGTTGCCGAAATGCGTTCATTTTTGCAAACTGACCGGGTGAAAATTTATCGTTTTCATCCTGATGCTAGTGGACAAGTGATTGCTGAGTCCATTGCTCAGCAACGTCTACCATCTTTGAGGGGACTCAACTTTCCAGCCCGAGATATTCCTCCCCAAGCTCGTGAAATGTTTATTAAAGCTCGACAGCGCTCAATTGTAGATGTGACAGCGGAGCAAATTACCCTAAGTCACAGGGATTTTACGGTTAAGGCGAGCAGCACCAAATCAAGAGAAGATATCCTCAAACGTCCGGTAGACTCTTGTCATGCAGAATATCTCAGGACCATGGGGGTTCTCTCTTCCCTAGTTGTACCAATTTTCCACCAAGAGCACCTTTGGGGACTACTAGTATCTCACCACTCTCAACCAAGAGCCTTTTCAGAGGAAGATCTAGAGCTGGTACAATTAGTAGCAGAGCAAGTATCGATCGCGATCGCTCAATCAACTTTGTTGACTCAAGCACGAGAGCAAGTCCGGCAAGAAACCATGATCAATCAGATCACCCCCTTGCTACACTCACCCCGCCCCATTCAGGAAATCCTGCAACTTGTTCTTCAAAGAATTGTCAGGTCTGTCCAAGGTTCGGGCGGTAGACTCTACCTGAAGTCAACAGGCACAACCATACCAGCTCTTTACACCTACGGTATGCAGCCAGCTCTTGTGGAGCCAGAACAACCAGCTTGGCTAGAACAACAATCTTTCTGGCAACAACAACTGATGCTTAATGAATCTCTATATTCCCAGTATACTCGTGTGCGCAAACTAAAAGTTGTCAATGACCTCTACCAAGAACCCCAATTGGCATCTTTTAGCTGGACATTCCAAGCTACCCCTATCCGAGGAATAGTCGTTCTTCCGATCCAACATAATAGCCAGGAGTCCCTAGGTTATCTAACCATTTTCCGCAATGCAATCAATACAGAAACTCTTTGGGCTGGATATTGGGATCAGGATGAGCGCCAGCAGCGACCCCGGAAATCCTTCGAGGTTTGGCGAGAGTACAAACAAAATCAAGCTCCTCCATGGACTGATGAAGACATTGAGCTAGTTGAGTCAATCGGCATTCATTTAGCGATGGCGGTAATGCAGTATCAACTCCACCAATTGGCAACCCATAACCAAGAACTATTGAAAATTGTTAAATTGTTAAATTGTTAAATTGCAATTCCCAATTCCCAATTCCCAATTCCCAATTCCCCGTGATGAATCACAAGGAAATTGCCGCTCTCGGTGCTTCTCTACGACAGATTGATCGGAAGCTATTGACCCCAACTACACAACATGATAATACCAGAATCTGGTATCAAGGTGGGGAGCCTTATTTTGACCTATTTGTCGAACTACGTCAGGGTAAAATAGACTGGTTTCAGTTTACTTTGCGCGGCAAATCCCTTTCCTGGTATTCTCAGTTTTGTAGTTGGCAAACTGGCACAACTAATGAATTGCATACTGATGATCTTACTTTCCATCCTGCTAGCAAACTGATTGAGAGTAATGGGCAACTAGATGGGGAATTCATGGAATTAGTCCGCTTGATTCTACAAACCCGTGCTGGTGAACCATTCTTTGACCAAATACTATCCCTATTTGATCAGCATTGAGCACTATTGTATTATTTTCTGGAAATTACCCTAGCGATCGCGTCGCTTTTGTGGTATAGTTTTACAATGGGAAAATGTGTGCGCCTGTAAATAAATATTTAGTTTAGCCTAATAGACATCTCTATAAAAGAACCTGATACCCTTATAGTACTTAGGTTAATATAGATATTTTACCTTCCTACCGAGAAACTCTCAGCAACCTTTGCACTGTCTGGTGATGGAGAAGATTGAAGGGTTGGATA
>JAAHGR010000530.1 GCA_010672425.1 Symploca sp. SIO2E6 | reverse complement strand
TAGCTTTTGTGCTAAATGTGCTGCCACGATTTTTTCTCGCAGATCGACTGAATATGCTTTCATTCGTTATATCGCCCTTATCCAACACTAAAATCAAGTGTACCGCATAACAGCGGGAACCGCTGTATTTATCAGATTGTGCCTTTTGTTGGAGCAGGGGTAAAGTATCAGAGTCATCTTTCCAGCCACGGGCGATTTCTACTACTGCGGCATATTGCACCATCACACTTTTATCAGATTGAGCCTTTTGTTTAAGCAAGGGTAAAGTATCAGGGTCATCTTTCCAGCCACAGGCGATTTCTACTACTGCTGCACGTCGCACATCCCGATTTTTATCAGATTGCACCCATTCTTTGAGCAATGGTAAGATATCTGGCTCATTTTTCCAATGTTGAGCGATCGCTTTTACAGCAGATTCTGGTACAAAAGAACTTGTACCCAACTGAACACAGGATTGTAGCCAATTTAAGCTATCTTGCCAAACTGTAGCGATCGCATTCACAATTACACTAGCAGCTTCAGCATCGAATTTATAGGGATATTCTTGTTCCACCTCTTTAATAAGCAATGCTTGCAGTCGAGTAGCAATCGGTGCGATCGCGGTTTGGTTTCTCACTTCCCCAAGGCAGTTGGCTGCCAAGAGTAGGTTTTGTACCCCTTCAACTCTCAATCGTCTATTTTCATTAAGATAATCTTGTTTATCGATTTTCTGCTCTATCAGGTACTCAATAATTTGACCGACAAACTTGGCATCAATCATCCCAGCTATCAGCTGTAGCACTTCCTGCCAAGATTCATCCTGCCAGTGCTTACCAAATACTTCGGTTTTCAGTTGTTCAATAGAGAGGGTTTGCGTCTGTTGAAACTGCCAGACGTATTCCCAAGCACAGAAATATTCTAAAAATGTCCGATGGACAAAGGCATAAGCATCTCCCCCCAGGAAGCATAAAATAAAATTGCGACTCCGCAGTTGTTCAATCAGTAATCGAGCAATGGTTATAGCATTAGCTACTTTGAGGCTTTCTACATACTCAAAGAGAATCGCTTCTAAATTATTATCCCGAATCAGATTACCAGCTAAACCCTGATCTGCCCCTTGCATATGATAGGCAATCTGACGCAGCATCGCCTGCTTATCCTTATAATCGATAGTTACTGCATGTATTTGGGGGTCTGCTAAGAGTTTCTGCTCCACATCCCATTGATACAGCAGTACTCGCGAAGCTTGGAGATAAAGTTCTGGTCGGTCTCTGGGTAATTCTTGATTACGATTAAGTATCGCCATCATCGTCAGCAATAGGGGATTTTCGGCTAACTCCCTAATCGCTTTTGAGGTATCGATGGCTCGCTGTAAACGTTCCCGCTTTCTGAGTTTATCTGCCTCATTGGTAAAGGTTAACTGATGCCAACGGTGGATAAAGTCCTGAATTTGTGCTGAGTCTAAATCTTGCAGTAGGAAGTGACGAAACTCGGCATCTCGCAGCCGTTGGGGTTTGTAACCAATAATCCGAGAAGTGACAATGACCCGCACTTTGGGATATTCATTAGTAAAGCGATGGATATCAGTAATTACCTTCTCCCGTTGCCTTGGCTCGAAGACCTCATCCAAGCCATCAAACATCACCAAAACCTTGCCGGCTTTTAACCTTTCTTGGAGTCGATGGGGATTAAGGCGACAGATCACATTACCCTTATCCAAGAATTCTAACAGATCCTTGCACCCTCCAGTATTGCGGTCATGAATATAAGTCCGCAGTTCAATTAACAGGGGAATCCGCAATTCAATAGCATTATCCAGGGGACTCCTTGCCCAGTTTAAAGCCAGAAATTGCAATAACATGGACTTACCGGAACCAGGATCTCCTAAAATTACCAGATACCGATAACGCTCATCCGTCCAAATTTCACTAACCACATCCAAAATCGAGCGGATTGGTTGCTGATAATAAATCTCCTTATACCGTTCCCTAGCAGCTGGGTCAACTTCAGCCTCTAGTTGATCACTCAATCGTAATTGTCTTTGATGTTCCTTCGGAATTTCGTAAACTTGCGGTAAAAATTCCTGGCATTGCCGCACATACTGTGGTACAAATACCTGCCACACCTTCAATTTTTCCCGATAGTCATAGACACTAGCATCCAAACTATCTAAATTGAGATTAGCGTAGCGCTCTTTGAGTCCTTCTTGATAAACTTCCAGGTTAAAGTCTGTGGGAATACCAGCAATGTTTTTTGTATGTTCCTCCACTGCCTGCAAAGTCTCTAATTCCAGAATCTCCCTCAATTCCGGCAACTGCTTAATCAGATCCTTTACCGCCTCAACATACTTAGTGGCAACCCGATGCCAATTAAAACCAGCAGGCATCGCCGGAGGATAATGCCGTCTCCAGATTAGCGCCAATTGTTGGTCATCTATAGCATGGCATTCATAAGCAAAAGCACTCCCCAACAGGGATTTAACCTGCTCATTCCGGAGAAACCCCTTGATTTTGATTTGGTAATTATCTCTAATTTCCGCACCAGAAAGGTCACATTTATATTCCAACTCCAGTTCGATTAACTTCACAAACTGCTGTAGAGTTTTACCTAGTGCCTGTTGCAACACACTATTCTTAGCCAAGGGAATAGTGCCTTTGATAAAATTCTTGAAGAAGTCTTTGACATAATCTTCCAGTGCTCCCTTGCCTAACTCTGGTAGAACTTCTTTCAATACCAAACTTCCCAGGACCGAAACTCCTAAAGTTGTCAAAGATTCTACCATAGAATTTAGAATTTAGAATTTAGAATTTTTATAAAGTGGAACTTCGCTAAATGTAGCTAAATGTAGGTTGGGTCGAGGCAACGAGACCCAACACAACTCCCTCCCTTGTTGGGTCACGAAGAAAGCTCTACCCAACCTACCCATTCTACCATTTTAGCTGTGTCACGGCAGTAGTGCGAGCATCTTGCTCGCTAGAGGTGAAAAGCGATCGCATCAATCTCTATACTGGCAAGATGCGGTGTTCCACAGTAAACTATTTCTTTCATTCTAAATTCTAAATTCTAAATTCTACATTCTAAATTCTAAATTCTACATTCTACATTCTCCATTCATCATCTAATGTAGTGCGAGCATCTTGCTCGCTTGTAATAAAACCTCCTGCCTCCTGCCTCCTGCCTCCTGCCTCCTGCCTCCTGCCTCCTACCTCAAAGCCTGAGTTTTTGTTACAATAGTTTACATTGGTTGCTCCTATCGGTCTAACTATAATATGAATCTAAAATCAGCTTCCCCAGTAGCCCACGATACTAACTCACAAGCCTTCGTACAGGAGTCAGTTGTGCCCTTACCGACCAAACCGATAGAAGAAGTACCACCAGAAGAGTTATCCGTCCCCAACCAAGAGACTCTGCGCTACGATCCAGTTGCGATTGAGGCTCAATATAGAAACAAACCGTTACAAGTATTCCAGCGATTAGTAAATATTATTTGGCCCTTTGCCTCCTTTGGTCTCGGCATCTGGTGGGGCCGCCTCAGGGGGAAAAAAGTATCTCAACAGCGGCACAGAGCAATTCAACTGCGGGAAATTTTGACCGAACTGGGACCAGCTTATATCAAAGTTGGACAAGCACTCTCAACTCGACCGGATTTGGTATCCCAAGTTTTTTTAGAAGAACTGTCTGTTCTACAAGACCAATTGCCGCCGTTTCCCAATGAAGTCGCTTTTCAATTTATTGAGGAAGAACTAGGGGCTCCCCCAGAAAAGATTTACGCGGAACTGACCTCGGAACCGGTAGCAGCTGCTTCTTTGGGACAAGTGTACAAAGGCAAACTCAAAACTGGGGAAATTGTCGCCGTAAAGGTGCAAAGACCGGGATTATCCCAGCGCATTACCCTGGATATCTACATTTTGCGACTCCTGGCGGGGTGGGTAAAAAGTACATTTAAGCGGGTGCGGAGTGATTTGGTTGCCATTATGGATGAATTTGGCGCCCGCATTTTTGAAGAAATGAATTACACCCAGGAAGGCAAAAATGCTGAACGTTTTGCCGAACTTTATGGTCACTTGCCAGATATTTATATTCCCAAAATTTATTGGCAATATACAGGGCGTCGTGTCATCACGATGGAGTGGATTTCTGGGACGAAGCTGACGAAGATGGAGGCGATTAAAGCCCAAGGAATCGATGCCAAATATTTGATTGAAATTGGGGTTCAATGTTCACTGCGACAACTCTTGGAACATGGTTTTTTCCACGCCGATCCTCATCCTGGGAATTTGTTAGCAACCAAGGATGGGAAGCTGGCTTACATTGACTTTGGCATGATGAGCGAAGTTAAGCCTTATCAACGTTATGGTTTGCTGGAGGCAATTGTTCATTTAGTCAACCGTGACTTTGACGGCTTGGCCTCTGACTATGTGAAACTGGAGTTTCTGACCCCGGATACCGACCTAACACCAATTATTCCTGCACTAGGAAATGTGTTTCAAGATGCTTTGGGTGCTAGTGTCGCCGAACTCAATTTTAAGAGTATCACTGACAAGTTGTCAGCTTTGATGTACGAATATCCGTTTCGGGTACCTGCTTACTACGCGCTGATTATTCGCTCCTTGGTCACTTTAGAAGGGATTGCCATTAATGTTGAGCCTAACTTTAAGGTACTCAGCAAAGCCTATCCTTATGTAGCCAAGCGCCTCTTGACAGATCCTTCGCCTCAATTAAGAACCTCTCTTAAAGATTTATTGTTCAAAGATGAAAGTTTCCGCTGGAATCGTCTGGAAAACTTGTTACGTAATGCGGCTAAATCTTCCGATTACGACCTCAATCAAATGTTAAATCAAACTCTAGAGTTTCTGTTCTCAGATCGAGGTACTTTTATCCGCGAACGATTGGTAGATGAAATTGTGAAGGCGCTAGATACTTATGGTCGTCGCACTCTCGGTAATATTTCCAATTATCTGCAAGAAACTCTGGGATTACCCCAAAAGCCATCTCAGATACCGGAAATGACAGTAGAGGCGACTCAGAGTGCAGAGCATATCAAGCGTATTTGGGAGATTCTGCAAGAAACTCCTGGTTTTGATCCCATACAGTTGCTGCCAGTAATTCCTGAATTACTTATGAAGGAAGAAACTCAACGCATGGGACAAAAAATTGCTGGTGGTTTAGCACAGCGAGTAATTGCCCGCATGATTCGGGAGGCTTTACTGCAAGATACCACAGAGGAGGTAGCAGTACCCGACCAGCAGAGGACAACCCAAGAGCCTAAAATCGCTACACCAGTTCCTAAGTTAGTGTTACCTCCTGCGGCGTTAATTCAGTAATAAGTTGTCATTGGTTATTGGTTATTGGTTATTGGTTATTGGTTATTGGTCAAATGACGATCTTCACTAGCTTTCTCAAGCGATAACTTTTGATCAATATTTTGCATCTGTCTTAGGGTATTAAGTATTTTTGATGCATAGTGCAAGATGTGAGTATTAGGTGTTAGGCAATGGTGACAAGTTATATCAAATCCGGCTAAACACTTATCGTATCCTTCCACCTTGCAACTTTGGTCTTTTCCTTCTGCCGTCTGCCTTGGAGCCTTCTGCCTTATTGTCACCAAGATGTAACTATGCCACCGGATTTGAT
>JAAHGR010000053.1 GCA_010672425.1 Symploca sp. SIO2E6 | reverse complement strand
GTTATATGGATAACAAGAGTTACGAAGCAAGTATCTTGAGTACCCAAGAGTTTGAGCTACAATGGCAAATCGAACAGATTGAGGAGGCTCAAATGAGAGGTGTCCAACAAGGTATTCAACAAGGTATTCAACAAGGTATTCAACAAGGTAGGGAAGAAGGTAGGGAAGAAGGTATCCAACAAGGTAGGGAAGAAGGTATCCAACAAAACACAATAGCGATTGCTCGGTCGTGTAAACAACAAGGTTTGGATACAGAGACGATTATGGCAATTACCCAACTGTCGCGGGAAGATATCGAAGCTTTGTGAGCTGTTTAGGGTTTGCTGAATAAGTAATAAGTAAAGAGTCATGTGGCTGAAAAACCTTGCACCACTTATCCGAATTTGATATTATTCAGCAGACCCTATTACTTAAGCCTATAAAACGGCCTTTGCCGCACCATGGAAATCGCCATCTGTAGAATATTTTGCCGTTCGATCGCGGGGAAACTGAGACTATAGATCATCCCATTTTGCTGCCACATAAATGTCGAAAAATCAGAATAGGGATTTTGTTGTGGACCTTCGATCAAGTATCCTTTAATATTATAATCTAGAGTCAGGTACTCACCTAAAGCTTGATGCCGTTGTAGTTCTCGCTGAGCACTAACCGATGTGCTCCGATCCACTGCAAAGCTACCCAACAAGCAAGGATAAGGAGAGCGATTGCAAGTAAACAAACTTACTGTA
This sequence comes from Symploca sp. SIO2E6, assembly GCA_010672425.1. Classification (GTDB taxonomy): domain Bacteria; phylum Cyanobacteriota; class Cyanobacteriia; order Cyanobacteriales; family Coleofasciculaceae; genus Caldora. The sequence continues at coordinate 22,097 of JAAHGR010000053.1, read as the reverse complement.
AAACTTTGAGGATTGCTGGAGGGAAAAATGCGCACCCGCAGTTGGTCTTCCTGAATATCTGAAGGTTCGCTCAAGGGTATCCACTCTGGCAAACGCATCGCTAAACCTACTGGTAAGTTTCTCTGGATGTATTCCATATGGGGAATAAATACCGCAGCAGGACCAGCAGCGGCTCTCATGCCACTGCCGACAAAGGTTGTTAACATTACAGGCATTGCCAGTAAGCAACGCCGCCAACTAGAGTTGAACATGGTAGGTGCTAGGTGCTAGGTGTTAGGTACTAGGTGTTAGGTGTTAGGTACTAGGTGTTAGGTACTAGGTGTTAGGTGCTAATTCCCAATTCCCAATTCCCAATTCCCAATTCCCAATTCCCAATTCCCAATTCCCAATTCCCCATCCCCTACTCCTTCGGTAACTTATACTGTCCTACAATTCGCTTAGCATATTCAGGAACATGAGCTGCTAATTTTTCTGGATGATGACGCTTGACATATAAGTAGTTGCGGGTGAAGTGGGAGTCGATGGAAAAACGAGCATACTCTAAGCCTTTTGGACCAATTTTTTCAATGACAACCCCCATCATTTTTGCAGCCCACATGGGTAAGGTAACCCCTTGGTCATAGGCGGGGATGCTCTGTTGTACCGCTTGGTGTCTATCTCCCTGGGATGTTACCGGCTGGGTTTCTAGCTGGTTGTGCACCAGATCCAGCATTTCTTGCCCAGTATGATTGCGTACTACAATCCACTGCCAACCAAAAGGAGCTCCCATGTAACCTACCACTAAATCTGCTAGAGAGTTTACATAGTCAAAACAGCTCATGCAAGAGGGAGCAAAAACATCTTTGAGCTGGTTGGTCTTTAAGCCAAAGAAGGGTACTTTTTCTATGGTTCCATCTTCATGCTTGAAGTGGACTCGGAAGTCTTGCATGAACTCGTAGTGTACCACGGTTTCTGGGGAGCGACTGGTAGTTTCCAGGAACTTTTGTAAGCCAGCACGGGTAACATTATCCACACAAGGCGTCCCCAAAACATACAGCTTTTCTAAACCTAGCTGTTTTTCCACTGCTCTTAATGCCTGGATTTGGCAACCGACACCAATCACCAGCAACCGCTTCATTCGAGATCGCTCAACTTGCTCTAAGATGGAAAGGTTAGGAGAAAGAGTTGGCTTATTCACCCGTGCTGCAAGAATCTCTTCCGTCGTGCGAGCAATCACCGGCATGGGTTGAAAGCGGTCTTCTGGAGTATTTTGGACACAAACCACACCTTCGACTTTACCACTATTGAGCATCGCGATCGCAATAGAGCTAACAATTCCTGTCCACTGAGCACCGGCAATTGGTTCTTTTTTCTTAGCTGCCATCATCTGCTGATGGACGCCAAAGTACCAATCCTCAGGATGCTCCAGGTTGCGGCTCTGTCCATGGGCTTCTGTTTCGAGTTCAGCAATCTGCTGGTTGAGGAAAGCACAAGCTTCCTTGACATAATGAATATAATATGTATCACATAGGCCACATTCGCTACAGAGTTCCTTGGCTGGGCGGCGGCTACCTGGTTTGAGAGCTTTTGACTTTTGATGTTTGGCAGGAGAGGAATTAACTGAAGCCATGGTAAATTCGATTTGACTCAGACTAGATCAAAATCTTTGCCTAAAGCGGATTTGGCGATTTAGGTCAGTAATCCATCATAACCGAATAATGCAGCAACAGCTTAGTTAACCCTGTTATGTTGGGAATAGGGAATTGGGAATAGGGAATTGGGAATAGGCATTGGTGACAAGTTAAGCATTCATAGCAATTTGTCAAGGGGCAGGGGGAGCAGGGGGAGCAGAGGGAGCTAAGGAAGAGGAATACGATTTTTCTGACCCCTTAGGGTATTTCCATATAAGAGAATTGTTTCTTCCATTCAATTGGGGTCGCGAAGCGCTCATGGGGAACTCTTGACTTATTACTTATTACTTATTACTTGTTACTTGTTACTTGTTACTTGTTACTTATTCAGCAAACCCTACTGACGAGTCAGAATCATACTAGCATGAGTACCCTATCACACCAGCTCATAGTTCCATCTCACATAGAGTACCTACTAGTGAATCAGGACTTACTGATTTTCGAGGCATCATCAGGAGTTCAAAGGTTTGTTGATCCTCCCTATGAGCCTTTAGAGGGAAAGCAGATTAGCGATAGCTTTCCTGAGTTAATTGGCATGGAAGATTTCTTGATAGGCATACTCGAAGGACAACAGGATAATTTCGATTTAAAAGGAATTGGACGGTTTACCGAGGATGGATCAGCTCTATATTTTGATATTTATGTCACTCTCAGACAACAAGAGGCAAACCAAGATAATTGCTTAGTTTTTTTTATCGAAGATGTCACAGAAAGGATGGTGCTGGAGCAAAAGTTAGTGCAAGCATCTAATGAAAATAGTCTGTTGGCGGATAATTTGGTTGTTTCACAAAAATACATTTATCAAATTATCCAGTCGATGGCAGCTATTTTATTGGTGACCACGCCATCAGGCAAAATAACGACTGTTAATCAAAGGGCTCTAGATTTATTTAAATATAGAGAAACAGAATTAATCGGCCAATCAATTTCAATTCTTATTAGTGACCACAACTTTCTCGAACAAGCAACTCAACAACATCCATTATTTAATCAGCTTTTAAATAATATTCCAGTAATTTGTTATGCCAAAACTGGAGAAAGATTGGTAATTGCTTTTTCTTGCTCGGCTATTCAAACAGAACTAGAGGAATTACCAAGTTTAATCTATGTTGGTCGGGATATCACAGAACGCCAGCGAACTCAACGGCGTTTGGAGGCTCAGTATGCTACAACTCATATCCTTTCAGAATCCGTCACCTTTTCCCAGGCAGCTCCCAAACTCTTACAGGGGATTTGTAAAAGCTTACAATGGGATTTAGGTGAGCTTTGGATACCTATCAATGGTAATCAAGAGGGACCTGCATCTGAACGGCTAAGGTGTGCAGAAACTTGGGTAAGACCGAGTGTTTGTATTCCAGACTTTATCCAGGACTACTGGCAAACAACTTTTGCTCCTGGAATGGGATTACCGGGTCGCATTTGGATAACTGGTTCCCCTCAATGGTTTGGGGATAACTTCAATACTCATCAATCCCTAATGTTGAAATCTGTCCACCGAGGGAAATGGCACACTGCCATCGGCTTTCCCATCCAGAGTGATGGCAAAATCCTGGGGGTGATGACTTTCTTCAATCGTGAGATGCAGCACCTTGATGAAGACTTGCTACAAGCGATGGCTAATATTGGTAGCCAAATCGGTCAATTTATTAAGCGCAAGCAAGCAGAAGAAGCATTGCGCCATCAACAGGAACAAACGGAAAGGCTACTACTCAATATTCTGCCAGAACCGACAGCACGGCGTCTGAAACAAAAACCTGGAACCATTGCCGAGGATTTTGCCGAGGTGACGGTGATGTTTGCTGATATCGTTGGCTTTACCGAAATTGCTGCTTCTTTGAGTCCAATTGAACTCGTAGAGTTGCTCAACCAAATCTTTTCTGCGTTTGATAGATTAACAGAAAAGCATGGCTTAGAGAAAATTAAAACAGTTGGCGATGCTTATATGGTAGTTAGCGGGATACCAACACCACAAGTAGATCATGCTGAAGCGATCGCTAAAATGGCTCTAGACATGTTAGAATCCATTGCCCAATTCAACACCAACAATAACCAAAACTTCAGCATCCGCATCGGTATCCACAGTGGACCAGTGGTAGCAGGGGTAATTGGCATCAAAAAGTTTATTTACGATTTGTGGGGTGATACGGTGAATACTGCTAGCCGGATGGAGTCCCACGGTATAGCCGGTAAGATTCAGCTAACCCCTGCCACTTACAAACGCTTACCAGAGCAATTTTTATGTGAGAAGAGAGGTACGATTTCCGTAAAAGGCAAGGGAGAAATGACTACTTACTTCCTACTTGGTAGGTGTTGAGAATTGGGAATTGGGAATTGGGAATTGGGAATTGGGAATTGGGAATTGGGAATTGGGAATTGGGAATTGGGAATTGGGAATTGGGAATTGGGAATTGGGAATTGGGAATTGGGAATTGGGAATTGGGGATTGGGAATTGGGAATTGGGGATTGGGAATTGGGAATTGGTGACCTACTTATCTCTCTTCTTGGTTTTGTTCCTGATTTTCGTCTTGTGGTTCTTGATTTTCGTCTTGTGTTTCTTGATTTTCGTCCTGTGGTTCTTGATTTTCGTCTTGTGGTTCTTGATTTTCGTCCTGTGGTTCTTGATTTTCGTCTTTTAGTTCCTGATTTTCGTCCTGTGGTTCCTTGTTTTCACGCTGTTGTTCTAACCGTTCTCGTAAACGGGATATTGCTTCCTGAGCTTTCCCATAAGTTTGAGAGCTTTCTTTTATTTTCTCATAGATCGCGATCGCTCCCGCTGCATCTCCTGCTTTTTCCAATTCTTGGGCTTTTTCTCGGAGTTTTGTCCACTGTTGCTCTAACTGTTCTAATTGAGACTGCCACTGATTAATCGTTTTTTGGGCATCTTGATAAGAGGGACTACCTTCTGGAATTTTCTTGGCTGTAGCAATCGCAGCTTGCCAATTTCCTGCTTCAGCCTCTTTTTTCGCTTGGGCTAAAAGATCTACTCCTTCATCTTGGGGAGAATTTTCAGGTTGCTTGGTAGTTGTCGGTTGCGTCGGGGTTGTTACCGATGGCTTCGGAACCGGTATCGGCTGGCTAGTAATTTCGGGTTCTGGGGGAGTAGGAGGCTGACTCACACTCACTTCCAGGAATGGCGTTCCCTTGGCTTGTAGACAAGAGTTGAGTCCTGGATAGTCCTCAATGACACTTGTATGTGCCCAACCAGAGCCTCCAGCTGGATTAACTACTTCTATCCAGCTACCTCCTCCTGTACTGTTACCAGTTATAGCTAACTGTTGTGTTTGAGGAAGCTCGGAAAGGTCTTGTATAATTTTACCATTAGGCTTAACTCGAACGTTATTCCCTGCCCCAGCTTTAATGGTAGCCAAACAATCTTGGGATGGACTGAATGATTGCCTTAACTCAGGGATGAATAATCCTCCCGCGATCGCTGCTACTGCTACTAAACTTATACCTACTATGATCGGAGTTGGATTAAAGGCAGGAGAAACTGGGGTAGGACTCACGGATGAATCAACAGGTTTAACCGGTGGCGGTGGTGGAGAAACGGCAAGTGTCTTTTTTCTAGAATCGTGAGCATCCGGTGGCTGTAAGGTTGGTACTGTTGGAGATGGTGGGTAGACTGGTGACTGGGGTGAGTAATTAGGTGGTTGATATCCAACTGGATGCCGAGAAAGAACAATAGTTGCTACCCTCAGGGGGGTTTGTCCCAACTGTAAACTTTGGCCTTGAGAGAGTGCTACTTCTGTTGTTAGTAAAGATTGCCCATTTACCAGGGGAGGATTACTCTGGCGTAGGTTCCGTAGGTAAAAATACTGCTGTTGAAGGTGAAAAAAGATTTCCACATGCAATGCTGATACCGTAGGGTCCGACAAAACTAAGTCACACCGAATTGGATCACGTCCAATACGGAAAGTACCTGGATTTTTAGTCGGTTGTACTTGCCGAATTTTCTGGATTCTCTGTTGACCTCCTTCAAACCATTCTAAGGTTAGTTCATATTGGGGAGTAGTAGCTGGAGCTGCAATGGGTACTGTAGGAAGATGAGTCAGTTGTTCTAGGGCATGTAATGCCTCAGCTGCTGTCTGATAGCGGTCTCTGAAATGATAGCGTACCATCTTCGTCAGTACACCTATTATTCCAGGACTAGCCAATACATCTTCTTGCCACAAAAGTTCTCCTGTTTGCAAATCTTCCCTGATTTGCTCTGGAAATAATCCTGTAAGTGCCTGGATACAAATCATCCCCAAGGCATATAGATCACTGTTGTGACGGGGTTTACCCTGGGATTGTTCTGTGGCCATATAACCAGGAGTGCCAATCGACACGGTAACCGAGGCTTGGCTGGAAGTAGTAGTTAGTTCTGAGCGCAATCGCTTAACTGCACCAAAGTCAATCAGAACTAATTTGCCATCACTCTCTCGCCTAATAATGTTGTCGGGTTTAATATCCCGATGAATGACATCTTGTTGATGGATGAACCTCAGAACCGGCAGTAAACCCTCTAGCAGACTGATAACCTCCGACTCCTGCCACTTTCTACCCGGTGCGAGTTCTTGTCTGAGAGTATGGCCAACGATCAACTCCTGCACCAAGTAAAATTCTTGATTAGCTTCAAAGTAGGCCAACAGCCGAGGAATTTGCTCATGGTCACCCAATCTAGCTAGAGTTTCCGCTTCACTCAAAAAGAGACGCCTAGCAGTGGGTAACAGATTAGGATCAGGACTTGCAGGCTTAAGGTGTTTGACGATACACTTGGGATTACCTGGTATACGGGTATCTTCAGCAATGTAGGTATGACCAAATCCCCCAGCTCCCAAAGCTTGGATAATTTTGTAACGACTGTCCAGCAATTCGCCTATCATACCTATGCCTCACCTCAAGCTGGATCTATTCTAGCTCCCATTCCGTATTTTTAATTGTAGGGGCGCACCGACGTGCGCCCTTTCTAACTCTACGGATAATTCTTTTTGCAGTAGTATCAGTCATAATCTTTACAGTTTAATCCCCAATTCCCAATTCCCAATTCCCAATTCCCAATTCCCAATTCCCAATTCCCAATTCCCAATTCTACATTCTACATTCATTACGTTTCAAACAAATCGGCAATAATGATAGTAGAGTAAGCATACCTAGTGCCAGGAAAAAAGGCAAGCGATCGCCTCCTTGCAATGCTTCTTCCCCTGTTACTCCCAGCCAGGTATAAGCCAAGGTTCCTGGAATAATTCCCAAAAATGTGCCAGTAGCATAATTGCGAAGGTCAATTGACGTCAAACCAAATAAGAAATTTACCACATTAAAAGGAGAGATGGGAGCAAAACGCACTGCTAGCACAAAAGTTAGAGGTTTGTGCAAAACTGCTTGATGGAAACTAAAATAAGCTTTATGATACCCAAGCCTACTCTTAACCAAATCCCTGAGTAAATAACGCGCTAACAAAAATGCTCCAATTGCTCCCACAGTTGCCCCAACTACCGACCAAAACGTACCCCAGAATAAACCAAAGACTCCACCACCAGCAATAGTGAGGATAGTACCAGGAACACCAAGTACAGTGGCAATAGTATATACCAAAATAAATAAACCAACTGCCCAAGGCCCCAATTCTGCCAACCGATTAACTAGTAAATCTCGATTGAATAAAGCTTGTAGCGGTCCCAAAAGACACACTAGCAGACAAACTCCAAAAGTGATCGCTAGCCATAAACGCGGTCTTTTGTTACTGGTCATTGGTTATTGGTTGTTGGTTATTTATTATTGGTCATTGGTAAGACCAAGCTTGTCTAGGATTAAATCCTAGCAACCTTAGTTTATGCTGAGAAAAAGCATAATTTTAGATGAGGTTTGGAGCAAAAACTATTGCACAGCAAGTAGGAAATTCCAAAAACCTCACCTAACACCTAACAACTATGGCAACCAAGAATTACGACTTATTCAGCAGACCCTACGTACTTCTCTAATTGTATGAGGCAAAACACCAACCAAAAGAGCAAACGCTTCATCTGGTAGCTGGTTAATTATCTGGGGCTTAAAGTTGAAACCTTCAAACTGTTCAAGAATCTTCTGAGCACGTTGCAAAGGTGTGTGCCTACTGGTAATCTCTCTAATAAGTCTAGTCCACTGTAGACGAAGTGCATAAGCTCTCAGTCGCTCCTCTGGTGATTGGGGGGAGAGCAAGCACAGCTCCCCAACCGGCAGCACTTGTTGACAATCGAGATCCAATTGTCCTCCTACGGCTGCACCGGGTCCAACAAATTCAGCATGATAGGATTTATAAAGAATTAAGCCATTGCGACGCTGACTGACAATCAGTAGTTGTTGATCATGCAGTTGCTCGAGGATTTTCGATTTACAAGTAGAAAAATTCACTAAATAGTTTAATTAGGTAACTATTTTATTGTAGATAAACTAGAGAGGGGTTATCGAGCAGGAAGATGGTTAGGTCTTGGTAGAATAAGTAACAAGCGCCTGATGGTGAATTCAATATAAGTATTTTTACTCAACAAAATATTGTATTGGGCGTATGCAATACGCCCCTACGATCACGTAAATTTGGTAATCTCAAAGATATGACCCTTAATTTACTCAATCCCTAATTTTTTATAGGTTTCAGGGCCAACAATGCCGTCAACGGTAAGTCCTTGATCAGTTTGGAATTGCCGTACAGCAGCTTCTGTCTTCGGTCCATAGATACCATCAACGTCATTCTTATTGGTGAGATAGTTAGCTGCTTTCAATTTCATCTGAACTCGACGAACATCCCCACCTTGCATATAAGGGCTACTTAATCTTAGAATTCTTCCTGGAGGTGGCTCTCCACCAAAGCCGAAACCTTGTGAGGGAGAGATACTAAGTTTACTATCGGTTATCGGACCATAGTCACCATCAGTATCAATTTGATCCCTCAGATGGGTTCTGTTCCAAAGACCTTGAAATGCTTTAACTCCCACATTCCCAATAGGAATTCCTGGAAAATCAAAATGCCATGGATCTCTGGGGTTAACTCGACCATACCAAGCCCAACCTTGAGCTTCTAAATAAAGTCGCCAACCATTGTAATCAGCTACATCTAACGCCAAACCACTCTCATGATTACTTCTTCCAGGCTTTGCCGCAGCAGTTATGCCACAAATACCTCTCTCATACCTTTTACGCAAGATATATTGTTGAGCACAAGTACGATAACCAGAGTTAATGGTCATTGTTATTCCTCTGTTGCTGATGGCTCTTGCTAAGGCTGTTTTTGCTGCTGGCTGTAAAAAAGGAAATTGCCTTGCATTAATCTCGATATTTAGATCAGAAAAGTCAACAAGAGTTCCAGGAACAACAAGATTAACTTCTGCCAAAATCTGACGGGATAAACCATCCGCAGTTGTTGTGGATAATCCACAAGATGGCACAATATCTTTTAACATTGGCATTTTCAGCTTCTCCTAAACCAGTTCAGTGGTGTTGATTGGTAATAAATTCAACCCGTGTAATGTGATGACACCAACAATGCCATCAGCTGCTAAACCATCAGTGTCTTGAAAGGCTTTAACAGCATTTTCGGTTTCTTCATTAAAATTGCTAGTAATATCGCCTTGATAGAAGCCAAATTCTTGAAGTCGTTCTTGAAGGCGTTTGACTCCATCCCCGGATGAACCTTTTCCCAAAATTTCCATTAGTTTATCTCCTGAGTGATTATTCAAATTCAATTGACCTGTGAATGTAGGGCTCAGGCTTACTCTAAATATATTGTAGATGATATCAATTTTACAGTCGATGAGGAGTTAACCCCTCTACAAAATCAGCTATTTGAGCAGTGGATGCAGGAAAAATTACAACAGATGAATATCAAGATGGAAGTATTGTAGGGGCGCACCGACGTGCGCCCGAATGATTGCGCCCGAATGATTGCGCCCGAATGATTGCGCCCGAATGATTGCAAAAACCAAAATTCAAAATTTTTGCATTGATGGAATCCCCTCCAACCGCTGCTGCAACCTTGTATGGCGTTGCTGTCTTTCACCGAAGTTTACTGCAATGCTAAACCCGTCATTTCAGCTAGCCGCTGTGCAGCGCGTCCCGTGGGTGCAGCTAAGGCAATAGATTTGCCCATTGCTTTCCACAAGGAGACAATGGTATGGGTGGTGAAGGTTTTGCCACAACCAGGACCTCCTGTCAGAACCATGATTCGGGAGTAAGCTGCCATCTCCACCGCTTGTTGTTGTTGTTGGGAAAGAGCGATATCCCTACTCTCAGTAAAGCGTTCAATCCAGTTTTTCACCCGGGGTAGGTCAGCAGCAACCGGTTTACTCAAATATTGACTTAGCCGTTGTGCTAAGTTCATCTCCGTGTAATAGAAGGATGGCTTATAGCACAGAAGCATTCCAACTTCCGAGGCATCAACGATTAACTCCTTCTGCTCTACCATATCCTGAGCAACATCAACCACCTTCTCAGATGAAGCTTGGTACTCTTCTATCGAAAGCTGCTTCACCGAAAGCGGCGGGAAGCCCATTCCTTAAGGGATGGGAGGGATAGCCGCCCGCCGCTTGGTTGTTTGTTATTTGTTCTTTGTATTTCTTGACAAACAACTAACAACCAACAACAAACAACGCGAAATCCCACGTACTTTAGTCGTGGGATGAGCTTAAACTCAACTTCACCAACAACGGTTGTGGCAAGCAGCTATGTCCTTCCTCTGCCGCCTCCCCCAAGACATGCAAAATACCAGCCTGATAGCGGAACTGGGAGTTAAGGGGAATACCCAAATTCTGGGCAATTTTATCAGCGGTGAGAAAGCCGATGCCATAAATATCAACGGCTAATTGGTAGGGGTTATGTTGAACGGTAGCGATCGCTCCATCACCATATTGCTTATAAATTTTGACTGCATAAGTGGTAGAGACTCCATGTCCTTGTAGAAACACCATCACCTCTTTGATGGCTTTTTGGGTCTCCCAAGCATTTTGAATCATCTCTACCCGCTTATGGGCAATTCCTGGAACTTCCAGCAGTCGTTCAATCTGATCTTCAATGATCTCAAGAGTAGAGAGTCCAAAATGGGCTACAATCCGCTTGGCAGTTACTGGTCCAACACCCTTAATTAGACCACTGCCTAAGTATTTCTCAATTCCTGTGAGAGTAGCAGGTTTGGTTTCAATGTATTGGCTAACCTGGGACTGGGAGCCATATTGGGGATGCTCTCGCCAAAAACCTGTCAGCTGTAGGGTCTGTCCCGGCTGGATATTGGCGAAGCTGCCAACAATGGTGGTCAGTTCTTTGGCCTTGGGGCGCATCAGACGTGCAACGGTATAGCCTGACTCCTGGGAGTAGAAAGTCAGACGCTCCACAACTCCGGTGAGCGTTTCATAATTGGGAGAGGCTTTTGGTGGTTGGTTCGTTGATGTGGACAAGAGTTGTGCCAGTTGCCGGTAAATTTTCTGTGCTTACCCTTTTTTATGATAGCCGAGGGACTCGCCTCTCCCCGTTGTTGAGCTTGATACCCTTCGGCTACCCTACCACCTCTATAGTTCTAAGCTAGGAAACCCAGCATCTTACCATTAGACTTGGCCAACTTGATTAATTTTTGACGCTCTTTGCTGCTAATACCAAAAGCGTTACAGAAGTTAGTGATGGTTTTGCAGTGAAGACCGATCACTTTCCCTCTGAGTTGGTTGAACTCTTTCTTGCCAATTAGATGACTAGCGGTAATAACGATGGGTGCAAACATGGTTAAGCTCCTGCTGTATGTCTTCTGTAAAGAAATATAACACAATAAAAATTTTTGTAACAATGACTTTACATTTAAAAACCTGATGAAGTAAAGAGGTGTTTTCTATCTTTGGAGAAGTGTGGGGAGTGTGGGAGGTGTGGGAGGAAAGAAAACGTAGGCAAAACCTCAGCAGTATTGCATCCTATACTTGAGACACACTCATTGGTAACAAATTAAGGCTGTATGGCAGTTGTCAAAGGGCTTCCCGCCGCTTTCGGTGATTTTGGGAAAAAATAGACATTACTCTTGTTTGACAATAGTATCGCCATACGTTAGTATGTGGTAACACGTTAGCATTCAGTTGTGATCGTCAATTTCAAATCCGAAGAGACCAAACTCATTTTCGAGGGTTTTCAGTCTCGTTACTACCCACCTGATATTCAGTCAGCTGCTCTACGAAAACTTCGGATACTTGACGCAGCAGTATCAATTAACGATCTGCGTGTCCCGCCCGGTAATCGGCTAAAGAAGTTAGAAGGCGATCGCGAAGGGCAGTACAGCATCCGGATTAATGACCGATGGAGAATATGTTTCCTATGGACGGATGAGGGCAATGCTAATCAGGTGGAAATAGTGGACTACCATTAGAAGTAGCTCAATGCCATGAAAACCAACCGTTTACCAAATATCCATCCTGGTGAAATCCTGAAGTTAGATTTTCTGGAGCCACTAGATATTACACCCTACAGACTTAGCAAGGATCTGGGTGTAGCTCAAACCCGTATCAGCGAAATTTTGGCTGGAAAGCGTAGCATCACCGCAGATACAGCTCTGCGCCTGTCGCGGTACTTTGGTAACAGTGCTCAATTCTGGCTAAATCTTCAAACACACTATGATCTCCGTCAGGCTCAGGAAAGTAATGTAGAAGTGTACAGTCGCATTCCTGTTAGACCATTTGCACCTGTAGCCTAATCTATCATCACAGTAATAAGTAGCTTAGGGAAGGATCAATAGGTTGGTAGAGCCTTTCGCTGGAACTGCCGCAATGAGTATTGCAATTGCTGCCAACCAAATTTCTCGGAATTTTTGGCTAGATCAGCTTCACTTGTAGATCCCCGACTTCTTCTACCGGTTGGTCGAGTTAATCATCGGTTTCATCAAGAAGTCGGGGATCTTCTCCGGGAAGGTTAGATTCGTCAGCACTATTCGCGATCGCGCTGCGGCAAGCAGATCAGCTTCACTTGTAGATCCCCGACTTCTTCTACCGGTTGGTCGAGTTAATCATCGGTTTCATCAAGAAGTCGGGGATCTTCTCCGGGAAGGTTAGATTCGTCAGCACGATCCGCGATCGCGTTGCGGCAAGCAGATCAGTTTCACTTGTAGATCCCCGACTTCTTCTACTGGTTGGTCGAGTTAATCATCGGTTTCATCAAGAAGTCGGGGATCTTCTCCGGGAAGGTTAGATTCGTCAGCACGGTCCGCGATCGCGCTGCGGCAAGCAGATCTGCTTCATTTGTAGATCCCCGACTTCTTCTACCGGTTGCTCGAGTTAATCATCGGTTTCATTAAGAAGTCGGGGATCTTATTCGGGAAGGTTAGATTCGTCAGCACTATTCGCGATCGCGCTGCGGCAAGCAGATCTGCTTCACTTGCAGATCCCCGACTTCTTCTACCGGTTGCTCGAGTTAATCATCGGTTTCATTAAGAAGTCGGGGATCTTATTCGGGAAGGTTAGATTCGTCAGCACTATCCGCGATCGCGCTGCGGCAAGCAGATCTGCTTCGCTGATGTTGTAGGCGATCGCAACAGTAGCATGTCAAGTCAACTCCCTTCGGGAGACATAACAGGCAAGATGCCTGTTCCACAGAACAGTCAATTGAGAATTTACAATCTAGAAACCATTGAGTCCTAATTTTTGGTAAATTGGGCAAGTACATGATTCGATGCCTAATGTGGATAGAATTCCCAAAGTTTTTGCAGATTTCCACAACGCAGATGTTCAGGGTCGGTTGCGCCTGAATTGTCTTGGCACAATTGAGGATTTAGCACGCCAAGGCATCGAACTACAGGATGGGCAATTGCTGACATTCTATGGTGATGAGCTTGAGTTAGAAGGCATCGTACAATATTCCCCTGAGGAAAATGTTTGGGTTGCTGTAATTGATTGGAACGCTATCAGGGAGTCTGAAGTTGTGGATCAAGAAAAGATTCATATCAGCTTTTGACCTTAACCATTATGCATAGCTGTAGGTTGGGTGAAGGTGCGAAGTGCGATCGCCTATTTTAGGAAAATGTTATATAATTTTAATTGCTGGTTACCATAGATGTTAGCGTTAGCGTAACTTTATAAATATTAAAGTGTGGTGTCACAATGAATGAAAAAGAGAATGATCCTAAAGATAAACAAGAGAGTGAAATTTTCTATGTTTTATCTGGAACAGGTAATTTATCTGGAACAGTAGGTGATACATTATCTGGAACAGTAGGTGATACATTATCTGGAACAGTAGGTGATACATTTATTGCTCTTAAGAGTAATACAGCTTCTCCTCGTGAGTATGATCCTAAACTTATCGGTACTGCTATTAATTTATTAGGTAGTGCTGAAATAAAGAGCATAGAAAAATTAAATATTGACAATGCAGAGCAGTCTTTTAGAAAAATTCTGGAAGAAATTGATCTTATGGATATTCGCATTGGAGAAAATCAAGCAAGAATAGAAGAGATCAGAAAAGTTAGTAAGCAAAGCTTCTCAGAACTAGAAGGTTTAGTGGAGGAGTTATGAGCTGGATAGAAGGAATGACAGGAGTTGTCCAGAAACTTCTTAAATTGCAAGGGCGTGTTGAAAAGAATACTGAAGAAATAAAAAACTTGCGTGAAGACTTGAAAGAGCTAACAAACTTTACCAGAAAGGTTGCCGTAGCTGTTAAGCAAAACCAATCTGAAATTAAACATAACCAAGATAAAGATGCATTGGAACGTGAAAACTTAGTGCTAAAGCTAGAAAAAGCTCTACTTGAGCTTGAAAATCGTCTGAGATCAGACAGTGTTCATGGTTATCGCTTCTAAGTCTCGTGATAAACTTCTAAAAGAGCATTTGTTTTTATTTAACGATGGCAAATCTACCTCATTTTGTGCAATATCAAGGTAGTAAGAGAAATTCAGCAAAGTATATTCTTCAGGTTTTGCCCAACAAGATCAATAGGTTGGTAGAGCCTTTCGCTGGAACTGCGGCAATTAGTATTGCGATTGCTGCCAACCAAATTTCTCGTGATTTTTGGCTAAACGATCTGAATCAGCCACTCATTGAGTTATTAGAACTAGTTATAGAAAAACCCAATCAGATAGCAGATTTCTATTCGGATATATGGAATGAGCAGCATTCTAATTCTATAGAGCACTATTTTGAAGTGAGAACTAGGTTCAATAAAACCAAGGATCCCAAACTATTTCTATATTTGTTAGCAAGATGTGTTAAGGGTTCTGTTCGTTATAATTCCGAAGGTTTATTTAACCAAAGTCCAGATAAGAGGCGAAAAGGAACACGACCTGAGACAATGAGAAAGAACCTAGAAGGTGTTTCCAACTTGCTCAAGGGAAAATGTAGGTTTACACATTTAGATTACCGAGAAGTGTTAGACCAAGTTCAAAATAGAGACCTTGTCTACCTGGATCCTCCATATCAGGGGGTATGTGGACATCGAGACTCAAGATATTTAGCTGGCATAAGTTTCGATGATTTGGTCTTAGCCATTGAACAGCTAAACCAAAACGGAATAGCATTTGCTATTAGTTACGATGGTAAATTGGGTAATAAAACCTTTGGCAAGGTTCTTCCTTCAAGCTTGAAACTCAAGAGAATTGAAATTGAACTTGGACGATCGTCACAAGCAACGCTACTTGGTAGAGAAGAAACAACAGTGGAGTCTTTATACCTGTCCCCCAATTTGTCGAGAAGCCTGACTAGTTATGAAATGAAACAGTTAAGCTATATTGGCAGCCAAACAAAGCAACTGACTCTCTTCTAGCAAATATGGACGATTCTCAACAGCTACCGGATGACTTCTTGCAACTCTGTCGTTCAATAACTGCAAAAAGACCCAAGACAGTTATTGATCATATTTTGCAACACGGATTGATTACAACTGAAGATTTAAAAACAATTTATGGCTATAACCATCCTCCAAGAGCAGCTAGAGATGTTAGAGAGCATGGTATTCCTTTGGAAACTGTTTATGTTACTGGAAGTGATGGTAGAAAAATAGCTGCATATCGTTTTGGAGATGTTAGCAAGGCAAGATTTTCTCGGCTTGCTGGTAGAACAGGTTTATCTAAACAGATTAAAGATGCTTTGGTCAGCAAATATGGATGTAAATGTTTTATCTATCTAGAGGATGTAGATGAACGTGAATTACAAATTGATCATCGCGTTCCTTTTGCAGTTGATGGTGAACCTGACTTAGATCCAGAAAACTTCATGCTGCTTTGTGGTTCTGCCAATCGAGCGAAATCCTGGTCATGTGAACATTGTGAAAATTGGAACAATATTAAAGATAAATCTATTTGCTTGTCATGCTACTGGGCATATCCAGAAAATTATCAACATATTGCGATGCGACAGGTGAGAAGAATTGATCTCTTGTGGGAAGGAGATGATGTTGAAGTTTACGAAAAATTACAGGAACTAGCTTTTAGCATGGAAAAAGAGTTACCGGAATTGATCAAAGAAATTATTGAACAAGAGATAAACCTTAATGATAATGGCTAAGTGCTTCCAGGAAAGCGATCGCGTTAGATTATATTCCTCAACTGCGATACTATTAAATGTAGCAATAGTAAGAAGAAATAGCTGTACGGCTTATGATACGTGGTGAGATCATTGAGCAGATTGTCAATCATCTGCATCGGTTGGATGATACAGCACTGCAAGATTTACTTGCTGAACTCGAAGGTGACATTACTGACACAACCCTTGATATCATTACCTATGGAGCAGATGATACAGAGCATTTACTAAGTTCTCAAAGTAATGCTGAAGATTTGCATCATGCGATCGCAGAACTTAATGCTCAAGACCTGTTAGTACCTGAACCGAAACATGCTGCTTAGTTTTCGCAAACGTGCTTGGCAAGATTATCTTTACTGGTTCACCACAGATCGTAAAATGTGTAAGCGAATCCATGATCTTATCCAAGATACACAGCGTCAACCTTTTGAAGGTAAGGGTAAGCTTGAAGCACTTAAGAATAACCTTCAAGGATTTTGGTCTCGGCGAATTAATCAAGAACACCGTATGGTTTATGCGGTTACGAAAGATGCACTGATTATTATACAATTGCGCTACCATTATTAAATTTTCTAGCGTATTCCTCTACACTCAAAATTGAACTGTAGGTTGGGTGAAGCGGTAGCGTAACCCAACAATGGATAAGGTTTCGTTGGGTTTCACTTCTCCTTCGACCGACGCTACGCGAACGTTACACCCAACCTACATTTTTAGCTGTGTCGCGCCAGTAGGCAATCGTCACAACACCTTAGTGCAAATCTATCTTGATACAACCTTTTCTGGATATACCCAAAAAATCAGTCCGTTTTAAACTACTATATATGTGCGCACATTTTTCCATGATAAAATAATAGTATAAAATCAGCAATATTGTCAAATCCAAACTTGTAGGGGCGGGTTTAGGGTCGCCGTTAACCCATTTAACGATCGCCTTGAGACAAAACCCGCCCTATCGATAACCTTGCGGTTACCTAATTCCCACAGAGAGATTTTAGATTTTAGATTTTAGATTTTAGAATTAAAACGGTAAATCTAAAATCTTCAATCTTCAATTGCTTGACCTATCCTCAAGTTTGGTAAAATTAAGTCATTGATTGGGGGTAAAACCTATGATCCTTGGAATCGACCAACCAATACAACAGAAACTCCTGAGTTTTGGTGAGTTTCTTGCCCTTTATGGTAGTGATAACCGCTATGAACTGATTGATGGAGAAGTTTTTGATTTGGAACCAACAGGTCAACATGAAGAAGTTGCTGCCTTGATCACCACCAAAATATGTGTTCAGATCGACACCATAGGTTTACCTTGGTTTGTTCTTCAACGAGGACTATTTCGCCCTTCTGATGTTGGCATGACCGCATTTCGGCCTGATGTTGCAGTTGTTGATCGAACAGAACTTGCTAAAGAGCCACTTTGGGCGGAGCAATCGGTGCTGACCCGTGGCAATTCGATTAAGTTGATAGCGGAAGTCGTTAGTAGCAATTGGCAAAATGATTATGCTCGTAAAGTCGAAGATTACGCGGCTTTAGGCATTCCCGAATATTGGATTGCGGATTATGCAGGATTAGGTGGTATTCGGCACATTGGGAAGCCGAAACAACCCACTCTTTCTATTTGTGTTCTAGTGGATGGAGAGTATGAAATTCAATTACTCCGAGGTAATCAGACTATTAGTTCTATAACTTTCCCGCATCTGAACTTGACGGCTGAGCAAGTGTTGAGTGCGGGTAGGTTTTAGATTATATTCCTCAACTACTATATATGTGCGCACATTACCCAAGTAACATTGAGAAATTAAACCACAAAGGCACAAAGGACACAAAGTATGGAACTTGGGTTAAGGACATTACCCAAACACAGAATTATTCAGCTTGTTGATTTACAGCGCTTTGCGCTGTAATGAAGTACACTTTTCCGGAAGTCCCCCTTATTAAGGGGGATTTAGGGGGATCAAGACTGTACCGCATAGCAGAGCAAACTGCTGTATTTGGCGAGGGGTTGGCTTAACCGAGAGGTTGTGGCAGGGCGGGTTTTGCTCCCAATATTTGGGTTAAATGGGCTAGGTTATCGCTAAACCCGCCCCTACAACAGTGCGTAAATTTTCCTATTTTTAAATAGGAGTAGAAAATCAGCAATATTGTCAAATCCCAACTTGTAGGGGCGGGTAATGAATCACTTTTAACGCATTTGACGATAATCTACAAACAAAACCCGCCCTGTCGATAACCTTGCGGTTACCTAATTCCCACTTTGAGCCAATGCTTCAAAATACTCAACTCGTTCCTCTTCCGGAAGACTGCGTATCTCCTGGAGATAATTACCGTATTCCTCTACACTCAAACTGTTCTGCATTTCCTGCTGTTCCTGCCAATAGGCTTGACGTGCTCCCCAAGAAAGCGATCGCGTTAAGTTATATTCTTCTGTTCCTACCATTTGGGCATACATTCGCTCTTGGGTATCCTGACTCTGAGTATTCTCTGACGCTAGAATCACTGCCGAATTGTCCTCTTCCTCGTATCGCCAATACCTGCATTCACGCCAAAGATTCAGATATCGTTCCATGGTATCTTCTACCTCTAGAGGGTTGGTCAATAAATCGGGTTTCTTGAGGCAAGATGCTGATATTGCTTGGTTTTCCTCACCAGAAACCCCGGTCAAGGAACCGGCTTTCTTTTGGGAAAATGCTAAGACTTCGTCATCCTCCTCACCAGAAACCGAGTTTCCCTGGCTAGGGTAGATTAGAGCAATTGCTTGGTCAATTTCTGGAAAAATTTGCCCTAAGGCAAGAGTAGTTGATGTTGTGTTATCGCTATTGTTGAGAATGAGATTGCTGATGCTACTGGGATTGTTACTGTTGATAATTTGATTGATGATGCTACTGGGATCGTTGCTGTTGATAATGAGATTTCCTAGGTCACTGGTATTAAGGCTAGGATTTATAGAATTTGTCAAAATTGTCGGAGGAGTAACTACACCATTGCTTCGGTTAGGACGAGTGGTAAAATTGGCAACTGGTCCTAGTTCAGCGGAAAGCAAGTTAGTTGGGGTGAAAGGAGCAGGAGTTTTCTCAAAGCGTTGGGTATAGATACCATTACTATCTTTATCTTGATTCAAACTCTCCCAAACAACCATAAAACCACTGTTACCTAAGGGAGCGATCGCGGAATCATCTTGATCGTTAACCAGTCTAGTATTAATCATAAACTCATTACCTTGGGCCTCGCCAGTGGAGAGAGCATTGTTATTGGCTACAGGATTTCCCTGGCTATCGAAGCGCTGACCATAGACACTATTATTAGTACTGCCATCTTGTCGCTCACTCTCCCAGGTAACCACAAAACCGCCATCACCTAAGCTAGTAATGGCGGTAGTATCTTGAGCTAGAGCCTCATAGGTGTTGATTTGGAATTCATCAGTCAGGGGAATGCCATTGCTAGCGAAGCGTCTACCAATAACAGTATTAGCACTACCATCTTGTTCTTCACTATCCCAGGTAACCAGAAAGCTACCATCGGTCAAAGCCGCGATCGTTGGAGCTCGTTGTTGATCAATAGTGGTAGTATTAATGGACAACTCCCCTGTTTGAGCAACCCCATTGGCATCAAAAATCCTACCGTAGATGCCTTCTTGATCCGTATCTTGACCATTGCTTTGCCAAGCTACAACAAAGTTACCGTTAGCTAAGGCAGTCAATGTTGGTAGATCTTGACGCTTATCTGTGGTGGTATTAATGGGTAACTCTCCTGTCTGAGGTGTACCATCTGCATTGAAGATTCGAGCAAAAACTCCCCTTGTGTCAACATCTTGTCCCTCACCACCCCAACTGACGACAAAGTTACCATTGGCTAGAGCCGTAATTGCCGAATTTTTTTGTTCATTTTTGGTGGTTTCATTAATCAGGAATTCGTTGGTTTGGGGATTACCATTGGCATCAAAAATCCTACCATAGACGTCGTTGGGCTCGTCTTTTTGTGTCTTACTTTCCCAGGTCACTACAAAATTCCCATTAGGCAAAGCTGCTACTGCGGCAGTATCTTGATCACCATCTTTAGTGGTATTGACCTGAAACTCGTTACTCCAGGTATTAGTACTAGGATCGTAAATTCGAGCATAGACTCCAAATCCATCCCCATCCTGTCCATCACTTTCCCAAGTTACCACCAACTTACCACCAGCTAAAGCCGCGATCGCTGGCACTGTTTGAGCACCTTTTGTCTCTTCATTAACTTGGAACTCACCAGCCACAGGATGGTAGCTATGAATACCAGTTTCCGTTAGGGTTACAGTACCATCAACTCCACTGGCATGGCGAGCCTTAGCATGTACATTCTGCATCCCATTAGCGATTTGTGAGACTCTCAGGTCATGAGCAGTCAGGGTAATCCTACCCCCATCACCGCCTGTAATGCCACCGTCTGCTGATACTTCTGCTAAACGCTGCACTTCTAATTGATTACCAGCGGTGAGGCGAATGACACCACCATCACTGTTATCGCTACTGTCAACATTGATGACGCTATTGTCCTCAATCGTGAGATTAGTAGTTGCATTGAGTACCACTAATCCCGAAACACCAGCAGCACTTTGAGCAGTAATAGTCCCACTATGGGTGATATTATCAGCAAATAAACCAGCTGCTCCCCTTTCCGACGCGATCACACCTAAGGTTTCCAGGTTATTAGTGCCATCTGTGGTCACATTAAAGACCATATTGCCTAAGGCTGATTCTGCTACTTGCACCTGCGTACCTGCGGCCAACACCGTTTGTCCTGCTGGGGTGGTAATATTACTATTAGCCTGCTGCTGGATACTCTGAGCCAGCAGCCAAATTTGACCACCATCAACTGTTGTTAACTGAGCACCGGTTTCTACAGTTAGAGGCGCACCTGTACCAGATTGGGTGAAGAGGTAGTTACCATTGAGGAAATTCTCGTCAGTAAGATTAAGGGTAGATGCGATTAACCCTTGAACATTAATGACCGCATCAGCACCAAACAGAATACCATTGGGGTTAATCAGCAACACTCGCCCGTTAGATTGTAATGTACCCAGAATTTGAGAAGGGTCTGAGCCAATCACCCGGTTCAGAATCGCACTCTCCGGTGACTGTTGTAGGAAATGGGTAAGTTCACCAGAATTGATCGAAAATCCCTGCCAGTTAATGATACTTCCCGGTGTGTTGGTAATCTCCAGGGTACTAGCATTGGGATTAGTAATGGTCACTATACCATTAACTACAGTGGGGTTAGTCGGATTAGCGATCGCAGGAGTGCTGATACTTACCAGTGTTAGAGGTAGTAAACTTAGTAGATGCTTTAATTGTCTCATTATAGACCCTGATATCAAATTGCATTGATCATAATCTGTTGAGAGCTAGACTACAAATCAGGCAAATGCGAAAACTCGCTCTGAGACGTTGCATGCCCTGTAGAGACGTTGCATGCAACGTCTCTACAGGGTGCGACAATGTATACCGGATTTGGTATTTGGTAATAGTCGCAATCTTGCTACTAAGACAGGAGGGAACTGACTGAAGTTTAGTCCCCAAGAGAGGGAGGACTCATTAGGAGGATAATCGGAGGGGAAGGCTGGTTCTTCTAGTCCATCAAGCACAAAGCCAGCACGAAAAGCTGTCTCAAATCATTGGTGACAAGTTAAGGCTGTATGGCAGTTGTCAAGGGGCTTTTATAAATTGGGATTTTGGGAAAAAAGACAGTTTATTCGCGAGTATGACTAGCGAATAAACTCCAGACTCCACTCTCCCGGTGCAAGGCACGTCCTAATTGGGAGTCAGTAAATATTGTTTGCGTAATGTTACGTGCGATTGCTTGATTACACCAGCTTGCGCTGATCACTAATCCGACAATGCGATCACTAATCGTGGCCATGCGATCGCTAATCGTGGCCATGCGATCGCTAATCGTGGCCATGCGATCGCT
>JAAHGR010000529.1 GCA_010672425.1 Symploca sp. SIO2E6 | reverse complement strand
CGTTTTGCACAGTTCCCTTTTCAATACCCCGCTGCATTCCTCTGATTTCCATATGACTAAGTAAAGGCATTTTTCTCTCCTGTTGATAACCCATTTATCTTGCATATTTGTACGGATATTGAACGGGTATCTTGCCCGTTCAACAGTTCCACAAGAGCACCAAGACCTAACACCGACTACCTATGAGTCAGCCTGACCTTGGGAAAGTAGCTGCTGGAAGTCTACCATTGAACTAATTGTGCTCGCTTGCCTAAGTAGCTGTTTTAAAACTGAGACATCTTCTATCTGATTAATAGTGTCAGTCACTTCGGGTGGGACTACTTCAAACCTTACTTCCAAAACTTCGAGTACTGATTCTCTAGCGTTTTGACGAATTCCTCTAATTTCCATATGACTGAGTAAAGGCATTTTTCTCTCCTGTTGATAACGATTCAATTGTTCTTCAAAACTCTGCTGTAACTCTTCTGGTAATGTCATCATCCAGTCGAGTAAGCGGAATAGCTTCCTGATGTCTTCTTGATGGTAACCTTTTTCCAATAGTTTCCGAACCACATCCCATTTTCCCTGCTGTCGCATTTGGGGTTTTCCCCGCGTCATCATCGTTGTCAGATGAGCCATGATCATGATGGCAAAGGGATTGGTATCTTGCTCTAAATCTTGCCACTTTGCTTGATAATCCAACAGTTTCACGATCGGAAACTTCAGTTTCAGCTGACAACCTCCGAGTTTATAACCGTATTTACTAGGACGCCAAGTTGCTTTTTCATCCCCCAATACCGCTAAGCTAATCACCGGTTGTTCATAAAGATCAAAAGCTCTGTAGGCATATTGATACATGCGTTTGGCAAACTTATTGTCAGATTGACTTTGCACCTCCACATGAACTAAAACCCAAGTCGATTTGCCATCAAGCAACCAGACTTTGAATAACTTATCGGCAACTCTTTCTCCTGAGTCAGCTTGCCTGATTATCTGTTCGAGTTCCTTATCAAGGGATTCGGGGGATTGATTCCAGTCGATTAAGGCATGAACCTTCGGAAAGCAGAAGCTCAAAAAAGGCTCCAAATATTGCTGTAATGCTTCTTTCCAAGGTGTATCGTAGTTTGCTGCTGGTTGTGTACTCACTTACTTGTACTGCTCTTTTCAAAACTTTTGCTTATCCTAAGCAGAGTCGCACTGGTAAAGAAAGCTCAGTTTGATATTGACATTGGGACTGGTTTGAGGGGTAACCAGGTTTGATCCAGGAAAAAACCCAGAACCTATTGACTCTGGGTAGTTTCTATAGCTAGTTATTTTGAAGGATGCGATCGCGCTCTGCTGATGTGCTACAACTGATGTATTCTGGGAGAGTGATCGCAAGGATTTACGGTAATCTTCCTCCTGTTTGAGATCAAGCTCATGTTGATAGGCGGCAATATCTGCTAGCACTTCTTCAAAGTATGGACAAGGAAGATTTTTTACGAAAAACTGGGATTTTCAGCGTCTGGTATTTTTGAGAACCGAACAAATTTTGTACGGTTTTCCTCCCTTGTCTTCCTTGTCCACCTTGTCTTCCTTGTCTTGTCCCCACCCGAAAGTAAAAAACCTACCCTTGTCAGGGGTCTAGGGGTGGGTTAGTCGGCATACACCGAACTTTATCTGTCTAAGCCTAACCATTTCTCTTCGAGTCTTGCCAACAAGCTGCTTGCCTCATCTTTGTAGTTTGGTAAATTAATTGCTCGGGTAATAGCTAAATCGATATCTTCGTCTGGTAAAACTCCTACTGCCTCAACTGCAATTTTCTGCAAGAGAATATTTTGATTATCCTTTCGCATAATTTTCTTAATAAAAGTCGCTAAATCTCCTCGGAAGTCTTCTAGACAGTTAATTCTTGCTCTAAAAGCTTCCCTGATAAAACGTAAACAATGAATCATACGCAGAAATTGAGGGTCTCTCATATCCACATCATTGTCAATTACCTCACGAATCTCTGTCCAACAATAGTTAGCAATTTGTTTAGCCTGCTCCTCTTCTGCTACTTCGCAATACAAGACAAGAGCATCTCGCCTCGGCTCTTTTTATCGGAACGAATTGCATTCAGCAAATCGGTGACTTTTCTTAACCTTTTATTACCAGACTGTACCTCTACCTCATCCTCAAGAGGAATATAAGCATCTGGATTCCATCGATTCTCCCGGTCTATTTTTCTAATGTCGTCAGCAAAATACCTGCAAAATTCTTTTAATCTGTCTTGATAATTTTTTCTGAAAATTCTTTTTCTATAGGTGTTGGATGCTTACCCATCGCCGTTTGATCTCGCAGGTAATAATTAACAATAAAAATCACCAAAGTTAGAAATATTAAGACAGCAATTGATGGAGATTCATTAATTGGGGTGGGTAGTTTACTGAAAAAAGGCTTAGAGACTGAATTCAACAGAGGTTTCCACCAAGGTTGTAATGCTACAGCCGCAGCAGCAACTTGAAGAGAACGTAACCGTACATTAGTTGCTCCTCGATGTGTCGGTTCCCATGCTCCTCTAGTTAATAAAATCAGGATAACAATGACAGTAATAAGAACACTTGTTTCTAACCATGTATTATCTTGAAAGATATTACTACTGAGATGACAGCGATCGCTAAAAATATATATAAGGATAAGGAAGCGTATCTATTCTGAGGACTCATTTTTCATACTCCGGGCAGTTTTTAGTGTAGGGGCGCACCGACGTGCGCCCTAAGACTGACAGTTTTAATTTCAGGATTGGGAGAGTAGCTGCTGGAAGTCTACCATTGAACTAATTGTGATTGCTTGCCTAAGTAGCTGTTTTAAAACTGAGACATCTTCTATCTGATTAATAGTGTCAGTCACTTCGGGTGGGACTACTTCAAACCTTACTTCCAAAACTTCGAGTACTGATTCGCGAGCAGTTCGCCGAATTCCTCTAATTTCCATATGACTGAGTAAAGGCATTTTTCTCTCCTGTTGATAACGATTCAATTGTTCTTCAAAACTCTGCTGTAACTCTTCTGGTAATGTCATCATCCAGTCGAGTAAGCGGAATAGCTTCCTGATGTCTTCTTGATCGTAACCTTTTTCCAATAGTTTCCGAACCACATCCCATTTTCCCTGCTGCCGCATTTGGGGTTTACCCCGCGTCATCATCGTTGTCAGATGAGCCATGATCATGATGGCAAAAGGATTGGTATCTTTCTCTAAATCTTGCCACTTTGCTTGATAATCCAACAGTTTCACGATCGGAAACTGCTCTTTTCAAAACTTTTGCTTATCCTAAGCAGAGTCGCACTGGTAAAGAAAGCTCAGTTTGATATTGACATTGGGACTGGTTTGAGGGGTAACCAGGTTTGATCCAGGAACAAACCCTGAGTCTCTTGACTCAGGGCAGTTTCTATAGCTAGTTATTTTGAAGGATGCGATCGCTTTCCTCAAATGAACCACAAAGACACAAAGGACACAAAGGATGAGGGGATCGCTTTAACAGGCACTGAAGTGTGTTGCCAAAACTGTAACCAATGGAACACTTCTAGCTAAGATGAGTCATCCTCAACCAAGAAACTCATAGATTTTGGAGGTAGCCAGATGAATCGGCAAATGCTCAGTCGAGTGAGTGCTATCGTAGCGGCAAGTGTTGTTATCGCAGGTTTTCTAGGAGCATTCATGACTCATCGGATCAATGCTATAGATCCCTCTCCTAATCCCCCATCCCCTAAGGATGCACCTATTGCTGCTCAACCCCCTAATCCACCAGTAGATGAGAAATTTGTTGCTGCCAATACCAAGTTTGGTTTCAAGCTATTCTCCGAGATTCTTAAGCAGCAGCAGGACGAGAATATTTTTATCTCACCTACTAGTGTAGCCATCGCCTTGGCCATGACCTACAACGGTGCTAGTGGTGAAACTCAACAGGCGATGGCAGATGTGCTGGAATTACAACAGTTGAGCCTGAAGGATATCAACCAAGCTCATCATCTTTTGCAAACTTCCCTCACCACAGCTGATCCTCAGGTTCAGTTGTCGATTGCCAACTCTCTATGGGTTAAACAAGGTGTACCTTTCAAAGGTGAATTTCTCCAAACCAACCAGCAGTTCTACAGTGGGAAGGTAACGGAATTGGATTTTGCTAGTCCGGAAGCTCCCAAGGTCATTAATAGTTGGGTAAAAGAGAATACTAATGGTAAAATAGAACAAATCGTTGAGCAACTTCAACCCGACCACCTTCTGTTTTTAATCAATGCCATTTATTTCAAAGGCAATTGGTCAGAGCAGTTTGACAAAAGTAAAACTACTGAACGTCCTTTTTACCTCACCGACGGTACAACCAAACAACATCCCATGATGTCTCAGTTTGGTAACTATCGGTATACCGAAAATGACAGTTTTCAGGCTATTAGTCTACCCTACGGCGGAGGAAGGCTCAGTTTGTATGTTTTTCTCCCCCGTGAAGACACTACCCTGGAAACCTTTCAACAGCAGCTTACTTACGAAAATTGGCAACAATGGATGAACCAATTCCAAATGCGGGATGGGGAAATTCAGTTGCCTCGTTTCCAATTTGACTATGATATTCAACTCAACGATGCTCTTAAGGCTTTGGGTATGGAAGCCGCTTTCACCGCTAGCCAAGCGGATTTTTCTAACATGACTGCTGCACCGGTTAAAATTGATGAGATCAAGCACAAAACCTTTGTGGAAGTCAATGAAGAAGGCACCGAGGCGGCTGCGGCAACTTCTGTGGGAGTTGCTATTACTTCTGTGACCATACCAAAGTCTCCCTTCCAAATGGTTGTTGAGCGTCCTTTCTTTGTTGCCATTAGGGATAATCAAACGAGAACAGTACTATTTATGGGTTCAGTGGTGGAACCTCAATAGGTGTTAGGTGTTAGGTGTTAGGTGTTAGGTGTTAGGTGTTATTCTTTTGCTGATGACTTCTATTGAAGGTTATTCAATGAACTATTAACTTATTACTTATTACTTATTACTTATTACTTCAAAACCCGAGTCAATCGACTTATTCACCAAACCCCATTTATGGCAAGTTTTTATACTGAGATTGAGATTAATGCTCCCAAGCACCAAGTTTGGCAGGTGTTATTCCAGAAAAACCAGTGGAAGTACTGGAACACTTTTTTATTTGACTGTCAATCCCACGTACCTTTTCAACAGGGTAAAGAAGTAGTCCTCTCGCTACGCAGGCTTCCGAATGAGGAAGAAACAGACTTTGAAGCATTAGTGACCCTAGTTCAGCCTTCAGTTTGTCTTAGCTGGGTCTCCCAAATCCCTGGTTTTCGCAATGAATATGTATTTGAGCTACAAGAGATTGGAGTCAACCGCACTAAATACATCCACAACAGTAATTTTTCCGGAATACTCACCCGCGTATTCCTACCATTTATTCGGGAAGATGAAAAGCGGGGTATTTACCGGATGGCGCGGGAGTTAAAGCTCTATGTTGAGAGTTTTTAAGGGAATGGGGGATTGGGAATGGGGGATTGGGAATTGGGGATTGAGAATTGGGAACAGGGAACAGGGAATTATGATACATAGTGCAATATTTGAGAACACCTAACACCTATTTATGGTCACCCCCTTGAATAAGCTTGTCAAAGGAGCTGGG
>JAAHGR010000528.1 GCA_010672425.1 Symploca sp. SIO2E6 | reverse complement strand
CAATACTGCTCGGTTAAGAATTGATCCCCCCAACCCCCCTTGAAAAAGGGGGGCTCTTGTTCCCCCCTTACGAAGGGGGGTTAGGGGGGATCGACAGGGATTGAACCTTACTAACCGAGCAGTATTGCGATCTAATCTTGTTGAGAATGAGGACAGCTCACAATGCCTGATCAAAAAGTAAGAACAGTAGCAGCTCTTGTCTTTAATGACGCAGAACCCCTAGATTTATTCGGTCCTATTAATGCATTTAAAGCAGCCTGTCTTAAAGACGAGAGTAAATTATACCAAGCTTTTACCATAGGTGAAACAAAAGGAACAGTCAAAATATGGGATATTGATGTTGTCGTAGAGTATGATTTTGCAGATCCAAGTACTCCAAATTTTGATATTCTTTTAATCCCAGGGGGTAAAGGTACTAGGATTCTAGTTGATAATAAACAATTTATACAAGGACTGAAGCAACTCTGTGGAAAGGCTAAGATCATTGCTTGTGTCTGTACCGGATCAGCTCTTTTAGCAAAGACAGGTCTTTTAGATGGCAAAGAAGCTACCAGTAATAAGAAGGCGTGGGAATGGGTTATAAAACAAGGGAGTGAGGTTAACTGGAATTGTCCAAAACGCTGGGTTGATGGAATCAACCACCAAGAAGGCATCATCACTTCTGCTGGTGTTTCTGCGGGAATCGATATGTCCATTGCACTTATCGAGAAACTCAATGGAGAGGATGTAGCGACAAGGGTTCAGGAACATATGGAGTACAATTGGAACCGTGATCCGGACAAAGATCCTTTTGCCAACATGTGTCCTGGTTGCTCACCGCAATAAAGAAGCTCTATTGATAATGGAGAGATGATTCCAACTGAAGTTTAGACACTCCTGGGGTTTTTCAAGAATGCGATCGCAAATCTAGGAAGTGTGATCACTAATCTAGGCAAAACTGTTCTTTAGAATTGAGCGATCGCGTTGGTGAGGGTCATAGCTCAAATATCCTTTCTTGTACGATAATTCCAGATATAGGACTAAAAAAAACGGCTGTGTTGTGGCTCTATTTTCAAGATAACCTATCTGTGAATGATACCAAATCCGGGTTAACCACCCCCGTTTTGGGCAAACCGCGAAACCCTGTAGAGACGTTGCATGCAACGTCTCTACAGGGTGGGACATAACGGGGGTATCTATGCCGGATTTAGTATGAATGGTCAAGTATTTTTTTGATCAGTTTTTTCCCAATCTTCCAACCCAAGCAACACGATCACCTATAATGTTCTATAACTGAGACATAATCTTTATTAGAATAGAACTGATGTCTGGAGGAAGTCCTTCCGGAAGCGGAAGTGGAAATAATATATGGGTTCCGATCATAGTTGCATTGATTGGAGCAGCGGCAGTAGTTTTAGTTGGTTACTGGCAATATTTCCATAAAAATAATACTAGAGAGTTCGTTGGAAGAGTAGTAGAATCAGGAAGTGAGACAAGAATTCGTGGAGCAAAAATCACACTTGAAGAACAGAGTGCTCCGCCTATCATGTATACCGATTCAGAAGGCACTTTTTCATTTCCTATTAAAAGCTCAAGCAGCGCAATCCGTGTAAGAGTAGAAGCGGATGGTTATGAAAAATTTGATAGACTCATAACACCTTCTTCCAAAACAGGACTGGAGGAAATTAAACTTACTCCAATAGAGTTGGAAACAAATCAAATACAAATTGAACCTCAAAATAAGCTCATCCCTGAAGGAACTTCTTCTAATGAACTGAAATCATCTGTAGGAGTCAATTATACTCAACTTCAGCATTTGTTAAGTGAGGGAAGTTGGAAAGAAGCAGATCAAGAAACCAGCCAAATTTTTTTTCAGGTGGCCAATCCTCAAAGAACAGATTGGATTGATATGATTGCTCTAGATAAGTTTCCCTGTGAAGATCTTCAAACAATAGATCATTTGTGGGCTAAGTATAGTGGTGCTCGTTTTGGTTTCGGTATTCAACAGGCAATTTGGGAAAGTGTTCAAGACGAAACATTGCCTCCTGTCGCCATCCGAGAAAATTTTGGGCAACAAGTTGGTTGGTTAGATGGTCCAGACTTTACAATTAATGCCCCCAAGGGACATCTACCTGTCAGTTGGATATCACTGAATTGGGTAGGAGGATTAAGACGAGGAGGTGGTATTCTCCTTGATCGTGCTAAAAAATGTGGTATCCAAGCAGTTGGGTTTCAGAGGCAGTACTAATAGCGTAACCCAGCACCGTTTAATGGGCACGTTGGGTTTCACTTTATTTCACCCAACTAACAATTGTAGTTGTGCCACGCCAGTCGTTTAAATATGGAAACATAGAAGTTGAAATTATTAAATAAATTGCTGTTTAATGCTGGCTTCGGAGGCAATCGTACTGCAAACAGACTGAATTTCCTGTATAATTGGCGGAAAATTTGGAATAGGAGCAAAGTGATTGACTCGATTTATCCATGACCAATTCGCCAAAGACTATTTGGAGAAACTACTACTACCTTACGGTGAAGTCAAAGCACCCCGGCGAGTTTCAGGGGAAGTGCGAGAAATCGATGTCTGGTTTGACCCCAACTTCGATACTCCACCGAGTAATCTTAGCAACCTCGGATTATTGGGGCGCATCGCCCAAACTCCTGCGCTGATAGAACCCTTCCGCAATGCGGCCACTGGCGACGAAATCTGTGACTGTCTACTAAAATTATTCGTAGTTCGGGGAGAGTTGCAGCGAGAAGCTCATCGCCATCAACTCAAACTCTCTCGAGCCAAACTACCTAAGTTGTGGATACTCACTCCCACTGCCTCGAAAACCCTGTTAGGAGACTTGGATGCCAAAGTGGATGAGCAGTGGATGCCAGGGGTACATTTTATGGCAAAGACTCTCCGGACAGTTATTGTTGTCATCCATCAATTACCCCGTAACCAAGAAACCCTCTGGTTAAGAGTATTGGGTAGGGGAAAGGTACAACAGCAGGCGATCGATGAATTAGAAGCACTGCCAGGAAATAATCCCCTACGTTTCGAGATTCTGAGGTTGTTGTATAACTTGCAGAAAAATTTGGAATTCAGGCAAGATCTAGAAAAAGGAGATAGGAAGTTAATTATGCGTTTAGCACCACTGTATCAACAGGAGCTCGAACAAGCGATCCTTAAAGGAGAACAAAGAGGAATTCAACAGGGAATTCAACAGGGAGTTCAGCAAGGAGTTCAGCAGGGAGAGCGCTTAGTGGTAAACAACTTGCTGCAAGTGCGCTTTGGTGATGTGGATGAGGAACTAGTGACAATTATTGAGCCGATATTAGCACTACCGCCGGAAGAATTTACCCCCATGCTGTTGCAATTATCCCGTGAGGAATTATTGGCTCGTTTTCGGCAATCTTCATGACTAATTGCTCACACTGGCACTGATGCTAGTTCCGAGAGTGCATGTTTGGTGGGCAAGGGAAAAGGGGATAGTTATCAATACTGCTCGGGTTTTGCCTAGGTTTTCTTTCCCCATCTTCCCTTAACCGAGCAGTATTGAATCTCACCCAACTATCTAGTGAGGATATTCTACCTGATTTTGTCCTCAGTTTAAGATAAGTGTGGACTTAAGGAAGTGTCAGAGGTGTGAGAAGATAGAGATAGGTAGTGGCAAAAATCTATTAAACAGTATTCAGCCAAAAAGCTGATAGCTGATAGCTAAGGAAACGTTCACATCATAATTCAGGTAAGTATCCAGCATGAGTAACGATTTAGCCAGCAAACTTCGGGAAGGAACTATGCACTCCCACACTGCTGCAGAAAATACGGCATTTACGAAATGCTTTCTCAAAGGCGTGGTGAAAAAAGAATTCTTCCGCAAGCTGATGGCCAACTATTATTTTGTCTACAGTGCTTTGGAAGAAGAGATCCAGCGCCACCACGATCATCCTGTAGTAAGTTTGATCTATTTCCCGGAATTGGATCGCAAGGCAAAATTAGCAGAAGATCTGGCTTTCTACTACGGTGAAAACTGGCAAGAGGAAATTGTTCCTTCTCAAGAGAGTCAAGTTTATCTGGATCGTATCCAGGAAATAGCCAACACCGAAGCAGCACTCCTCGTTGCCCATGCTTATGTACGGTATATGGGTGATCTTTCTGGGGGTCAGAGTTTGAAAAACATTGCCCGTTCAGCAATGAATTTACCACCAGATCAGGGAACTGGGTTACATGAATTTGACCAAATTTCTACTGCCGAGGCAAGGCGGGAATTTAAAGGTAAGTACCGTGATGCCTTAAATTCCCTGCCAGTAGATGACAATCTAGCTCAACAAATTGTCGAGGAAGCCAACCGTGCTTTTACACTCAATCGCAATCTTACCGACGAGTTAGAACCGGATGTGAAAGCAGCCATTGGAGAGGAGGAATTCGAGAGGTTAACTCGTAAAGAGCAACCGGGTAGTACTGAAACAGCAGTAGCTCACTAGTCTTTTTGACACTCCCCACGGCCTAATTGCCGGGGGAGATTCTAGCTTCATTGAAGAAGTCGGGTAGCTCAGAACCTACCATTACAAAAACTCTTCGGGTGCAAAAGGCTCATTCGTGCGATGCTCCTTAGGCTTTTCAAGTTTGTAAATAATCGGTGGTTCCGGTATCAGCAAGTAGCGAGGTCCCCAACCACCATTAAGATCGTCTGGTGTTTGTACAGGTGGTGTAGTTTTACCCGTTGGTAAGTCAATAGTCATAACTTCACTTGCCTGAACATAGCTGTCACCATCAGGTGTAGTACGGATCACGCTACGAGCCAGCTTAATACCCTGCCGGTCTAACTGCCGTTCTATTTCTGAGAACTGAGTGGTAGGATCAAGGGTAGCCAGGAAAGTTACTTCAGGTTCCGGTTCTAGTTCCAAGCCTAGTTCCGACTCACCCAGTTGCCATTCTTCCTTAAACTCACCATCCAGTGCAACTTTCCAGAGGTTTAGGGTAATCTGCCATTTCCCATCCTTTACCTCAGCCTCTTGATAATCCAAAATGGAATAGGTTGCCTCTGGAGAGACTTTCACAAAGGACTGTTGCTCAGGGCGCAGATATCTAATAGCTGCGACTGCGATAGGACTATCATCTGGAAGATTCGTAGTTCCTTCTATCTCATATTCCCCTTCATTCACTGAAGGTTTGACACTCATTGCAAAATCCGCTTGTTCCTTGATACCGGGCAAGAAACTTGGTAGTTGCTGTATTGGTAATGGTGCTTCGGAACATGCAGCACATAAAATTAACACTAGGACAATGGTAACTAATCTTTGGAGAGGATAAAAATTCTTCTTCTGTGTTAGTTGTGTTATCATTTAAGGATTAAGCGGTCGAAGTTTAAGTAAAAATTTAGAGAGCACAAGCCTGTGGGGAAGTGATTTCCCGTGTCGGGGCTATACTATATCCATGCTAACCTACCACAATGAGACATCGCAGCTAAGTTGTCTCAGGTGTCCACCAGTATTCGGTTTTAGATGACAGGCAAGTCTTCCCTGTTCCCTACTTAGGGTCTGCTGCATAAGTCTGAAGGCGCTGTATAGTATAGCTTTCAAGCATTTCTTGGCTCTGATAAGTGCAAGGTTTTTGAGCCCGTCGATACAATTTCCTTGCACTATAGTAGGGTAA
>JAAHGR010000527.1 GCA_010672425.1 Symploca sp. SIO2E6 | reverse complement strand
GTACGTAGTGTTAATTTATACTTCACTGGGGTATTTAGAGAGTGACAATGGAATACATCTATCATCTTGCATCACCGGCGCGGTTCCAAGCTCAGAAAGTCAACGGTGAGTATATACCAGAACAATTTTCAGAGGAGGGATTTATTCATTGTTCTTATCCAAAACAGCTGCTTGGAGTACTTTCGAGGTACTATCAAAATACAGAGGAGCTGTTGTTGCTGGTTATAGATAGAAATAAAGTTCCGTGTGATGTGATCGATGAAAATACTCATGGAGGCACTAACCTCTTTCCTCACATCTATGGAGCCTTGCCTCTAGCCGCAGTACTCAGAACATATCCTTTGACTCGTAATGAAAAAGGTATCTTTGATTTGCCTGAATTACTATAAGGGGTTGGGTGTGAGGTGTTAGGTGTACGGTCACAAGCACCTAAATTTATTTATGGAATAAATCTAAAATCTTCAATCTTCAATCTTCAATTGTTTGACTACCTCTGTCCTTTGCGAGTCATTTTCAGTCCGTACAAGTACAATTGGGCAATAGCATAGACGCGAGGAGGCGGATCTTTTGGACGAGAGCGTTCCTTCAAAATTCCAGCATCTACCATCTCTTTAATGCGAGAAGATAGCTCGCGATCTTGCACACCCCAGATTTCGGCTAACTTATTTTCATCAGCAGGAGAACGTTGACCTTCGAGTCCGTTGATAGCTTCTTCGAGTTCACGATATTCATTACGTACCTCATCTACTCTTTGTTCTGAGACATAGGGGAAAGCAGTAATTAATGATTTTGGACGCAAAACAATATCATGGCTATATTCTGTGGTAAAGTTTTTTTCTCTACTTACTGCTTCTTGTAAGAGCAAAATTAGACTACGCGGAAAACAATTAGCATTGCCATCTGCAATTCTTGTCCAAACCCAATTATAAGTATAGGCTTTATTAGCGCCTCCCATTCTTTCTCCCCAAAGCGGATATAAGCTTTTACGCAACTGTTCCAATCCCAGAGATTCAAGTCTGTCTAATGTTACACCAAGTTCTTGTTCTAAAAGTTCCTTCAATCTTGGAGAACCTTGTAAAGTCTGACGTAACACAAGTTTCCAAAGATCAGCCTCATCCCAACGTAATCGCAGAGATCTTCCCGTGTAGTGTCCTTTATTGGTAAAATTGAGTTGATCCCAAATATCTTCTCGGATAAATATTTTGGGAACAATGGACTTGAAGCTTGTTCCACTTTCTAACCACCAAGCCAGAAGAGCTTCCAGCGCACGCCTGCGTCTAGGATAGCTGTCAGAACCAAATCCAAAGCCAGCGTCAAGCTCATCATATAGAAGCCATACACCCTGACCATTTTCAGACAACCAGCGATCGATATCTCTTAATTGATCACTAGCTTGGGGAATAGCTTGAGGGGATTGAGTACGTTGTACCAACCATGAGACAATAGCAGACTGTGTAAGGTTATTACTTTGATTAATCAGTTTAACTAATTCCTCATCCAAACTGGGAATAGCAGCTAAATTTTGACAACTAAAACACAATTGTAAAAGTGCGTAGTTTAGCCAAAAAATAGCCCAACGGTCTTCGCCAACTTGCTGTTCGTAACTCGCCAGATTTTCGCTATTTAAAATTGATTTTTTTAGTCTAGTTTCGCCATGTCCAGCCACAAACTTAAAACTTGTTAGATTAACGTCATATCTAGCTAAATCTTTTGCTTTATCTGATTTTTCTACAAACAACCTAAATAAAATACTCTTTCCTGTTCCTTTAGCACCTCTAATTAACCAATTTTTATTAGTCAGAAACTTTGAGAAATCCTCTGTACGTTGAAAGATGTCTGGAATTTTATCTGATTGTAAATCTTGTGCTCTTGCTGCTTCAAACTTAAGCTCATCTAAAATTGTTCTCCTATTTCCAGTGGTTTCAGGGGATACGATAGATTTAAGATCTGGCAAACTAGCATCAATAACATCGACAACGGGTAAGTAATCATTCAGCAAATTTGTTGGGACACCAACCAAACTAGATAAAGCGGCAATGCTGGGATTGTAGAAAATCTTATAGTATAGTTCTCCTACCGTTATACTATCCGGTAGCCCCCAATTCTCTGTTATCCAATCCTCAGCTTTAGTTATCCAAGCATCAAGTTGAGCTTCGGCAAGAATCGGCATCGGTGTCAGGAGAAACCGAAGATCGGGTTTACCTTGATAATCAGACTGCTTACGAGCAGCTTTGATAACCCAGCGCAGCCCATCAAAACTTTGATCCGTAGGTGAAAAACAGATAATTCCAATATCTGCTAAATCCAGTAGTGCAATTGCAGCAGTATCATTAAAACTAGTACGAGCATCGATTAATATGACATCAGGATCTACTTGCTTTTTGATATCATCTATCAATTGCCTAACTGGATTGATTGCTCCTTTATAAAATGACTGCCAAGTTCGGCGATCGCAATCAGCCAAACGATGAATATAGTTTTCATCATATTCACCAGCCGGAACCAAAAAAAGTTCTCCGCGACTGGGTAAATCAATTTGATAAATGCAATCTTCAATTGACGGGATATTTTCTTCTGGAGTTAGATGGCGTTGGTGAAGATAATCTAAAACTCCATAGTTTTGTTCTTGGTTTTCACTGGCAACATTCGGACGAAATAAGATGGAAATTCCAGGTGCTTCAAGGTCAAAGTCAACCATCACAACTCGACGATTTCGACTTGCCAGCAAAATTGCTACCATTCCTAAAGCTGTAGATCTCCCCACACCCCCTTTAAACGAGTAAAAAGTTACAATTTGTGGGCGCTTCGGTGTGTCTTTTTCCATCGAAGCTCGCTCTAGAGGATTTGGAGCTATCAATACATCTGACCACAGAGGTAGATGTGATTGTTTTCCAGGTATTTCTATCTCCAAACGACGACGGGATGCTCCTAATTGGCAACGTTTATCATAAGTATCCGTCAATGGTAGGTCTCCTAACTCTCTTAATTAGGGTCTGCTGAATAAGTAACAAGTAATGAGTAATGAGTAATGAGTAATGAGTAATGAGTAACAGATCGCTTGCTGCATAAGGCTTTCGGGTAATTTAGACTGGCATTAAAACCCGTGCATAAAACCCATCACATTATTGATTTAACTCGCTGTTCCCCTACGATAGTACAAGCTTTTTGAGCTCATTGAGACAAAATCCTTGCACTTGTTGAGGAAAAAAATGGTTGTTTGCCCTGTAAGGCATGGCTTCCAGACTTATACAGCAAGCTCTAATTAAGTAATCTTACAGTTTCCTGCTAATAATTGTCCGATGACGAGGGTCACTGGCAATGGTAACTGGTTCGGAGAAACCCACCTCTTGCAAAGCCTTCTCTAGATCAAACATATAATATTCATCACTCCAAGGCTCAGTACTTTTCATCAAGGTAAATAGCACCGGCGGTAGATTTTGAATTACTGGAGATTTCGGATTATTATCAACCAAAGCAATGTAACCACCGGGACGCAGTAATCGCCAAATCTCGATAAAAATCTCCCTGGTAGGGGCATTTGGCAATTCGTGGATCACAAATTGCAAGGTAATCAAGTCAAAAGCATTACTGGGTAATCCTGTATTTTCTGCTTGAGCATGTAGCCATTCCGATATCTCCCCATCAACATCTAAAGTTTTCGCCACTGCTAGCATATAGGGAGACAAATCAAGTCCTACTGTGCGCACCGGATCTTCCTGTTGCTGTTGATAAAAACGGTGCAGTGCCAAAGTTGATATACCGACAGAACAACCAATATCTAAAATATCCTGTACCTTGGAGGATATATATTGTCCCAACAGCTGATGAAAACTACTCCTCAGGCGGTTTTGGGCAGCCTCCCAAGTCAGATTTTCCTGAGGCCAGACCCGCAATCCTATAGAATAGGTAGCGCTAGCAGCTTCAAAAGCAGCCTGCCAACACAAGTTACCCTCGGAGTAAGCATGGAAAGGTACTTGATAGTAATCGGGGTAGGTAATATCAGGATTAGCGATTTCCATCAATCGTTGCTTGACGTCGGATTGTTCCAGTATTTCGCAATTCTTGCGCCAGCTAATACCGTTTTTCTCCGCTGTTTTGATCATTACTTGCCTTGCTTGTTGCTTCATTAGGCTGTAGATTGGCTTGGTCTGGATTAATAAGTTCACAAATTGGGAAAGTAACCCAACTCCTGCCCAATTAGGTTTGATTTTGGTATTCATAAAGTGTCGAGCCATATCATGACCAGAGAAATTTTAGATTTTAGATTTTAGATTTTAGATTTTAGATTTTAGAATAAAACGGTCACAAGCCCCTAAATTTATTTATGGAATAAATCTTTAATCTTCAATCTTCAATCTTCAATTGTTTGACTTGTTCGTGAGCAATGCCACCTTGCTGGATGCATTCTGGATCTAACTTGAACAGTATTTGACAGTCCTTACAACAATCCCCGGTAACGAATAAAGACCAGAATAGCAGCCCAAGAACCTAAAGCAACCTTAACTGCAACCAAAATATTGAGGAGTGGAATCCAGCCACCACTGACTAGTGCATCTAACTCACCATGAGGTAACTCTAGACCAACTAGGGAGAGAACTGCTAGTACAATAAAAATCAGAACGGAAACTTTTTCCCAGATTGCTGCCTGCCAGCGTTGGTAAATCTGTTCCATCCATTTTGATGATGAGGTAATGGCAACCAAACCGATGGCTGTACCACCGGCGACACCAGCGGCAAAACCTCCTCCTGGACTCAAGTGTCCCCGAATTGCTAGTTCGATACTGACTAAGGCAGCAATCGTGGCTCCTAATCGTGCTAGTACTATTGAAGGGTGATCGGTAAACTGGTAGATCGTGCAGGATGGTTGTTCATTGGCTAGCAGAAACCGCACTCCCATGATTGCGATCGTAAAAACTACTACCTCGAAGATGGTGTCGTAGAGTCGATTCCTAAAAATGATACCGGAAACAGCATTGGGTACTCCAGTATCTTGTATTACCAAATCAACGATTGATAACTCGCCTGAGTCTATCCCTGGATTAGGGAAAACGAGCATTTTGATGTATAGTGCGATGCCTGCGGCAAGATAGATCCATTTCATGATTGATTTTTGAGAAATAAGGGAATTGGGAATTGGGAATTGGGAATTGGGAATTGAATGTTTCTTCCTTCAATTGGGGGTGCGAAGTGCTCCTCAGGAACTCTCTATTAACCCAAGTTGCTAGTTATAATCGCTTAATCTTTTTAGATCCCCCTCCCATCCCCCTTAATAAGCTATGCATTAGTTGGATCTTTCTTCATATTTGCGAGAGCGATCGCTCTCGCGCAATCAAACCCCATTCTTCCGTAAGCAATTCTCAATAATTCTTGTTTATTCTCAAGAAGAATGAGTGACAATTTGTCAAGTAGGTAGGTTTCTTTGATTCCCAAAAACATTGTTTCACAATGTTTTTGGGATTGTTAAGAAAAATGTGACTAATGCATAGCTTAATAAGGGGGAAGCCAGAGGATGCTTCGCTTTTAGTTCCACGGGGGACTTTAAATCCGGTCCCCCCCTTAATAAGGGGGGTTAGGGGGGATCTCAACACGGTAACTAGCAACTTACGTTATTAGGTTGGGTACTTTTA
>JAAHGR010000526.1 GCA_010672425.1 Symploca sp. SIO2E6 | reverse complement strand
AGCTTCCAGCTAATGTGACGCTTAAATTTCTCCGTTGTGAAACTGAACAGCCAGTTGATGATCTTCTTGTAGGAACCTCAGATCATGGTCATGCTTTTATTCAGGTTAAGCATAGGTTGACGTTAGCGACAGCAGCTAAGTCTGATTTAGGCTCAACCATTGACCAATTGGATGGTTGGTTATTGATGCCTTGGATGCAGCAAGGTCAGGCGCAGCTGTTAAAATGTTTCGCGACTTGATTGCACAGGTAAGAAATACTTCAGGTCGCTGGCGGGTGGTTGCCTCGATTCGCAAGTTTGACCTACGCTACGGCACGGAACTACAACGACTTTTCAGGGGAACTTCGCCAACTGAGTTTCAAGATAAGGAGTTTACCAATGTCTGCCACCTGAATGTTCCTCAGCTTAGTGACGATGAGTTAGGAGTCGCGCAAAAATAACTTACCTATTTAGGATTAGGAATAATTTCATAATTCCATTCTCCATGAAAATCCGCTGGTTGCAGATTCACTCTCTACAGTTTAAAGTCACTATGGTTTCATTATCTGTAATTATCTGGTATGACTAAACAATCGTTTATTGTTCTTAATGCATAATGACTGTGAAGAGTGACTGGATTGAAGAAATCCTGGCAAGAAGTAGTACGGTTTCGCCCGAAAGTCCTATTGAAACAGAGCTTGCTGAACGACTTATTGAGGTATGTCAGGAACAAAGAAAGTCTAGTAATGAAAGTCTAGGTTTATATTATGCAGCCGCATTCGATCTGCTAGTTGCTACTCAGTACTATGCTGCTCTATCGCATACAGGGTGGCTTTATTGTCCAGCAACTGAACCGAGATTATTCTTTCACTATACTAATTGCTGCCCAAAATGTGTACTGAAAGAGGATTTTCATTTCCACGCTTCAAATAAACCGTTCTCAGGTAAGATCGGTACTGCGACATCAAGGCTACTTCTGCTCTTTTTGCAGTCGCTACTCAAAAGCGAAAACCGTGACGAAGAGGTATTAAAAGGTAGCGAGCCAGTTGATGCCATAATAATTAATAGGAGGACTAAAAAAGTCTTATTTGCTGAAATCAAAGCCTCTCCGCTTTTAACTCCAGCAATTTCGGCTAAAGCACAAAGACTTACAGAAGAAATTGAAGGAGAAATGGTAGAGAAAGAGCATAGTCCAGTGGAAAAGATTTACTGTAAACTAAGAGCAAATATTACTATTGAAGGGGATATTGATTTAGCTGAGAGAGAACTGCGCCACTTTTTCAAGCACGTTAAGCGTGTCAACAATCTAAGCGAGTTGCCTAAGGATTTAGATATCCCAATTACTTGTATCAAGAGTAATACCCGGAAATCATCGCCTCTTGCTTTCATTTGCTCCACTCCAAAATATCCTCTTAAGCAGCTCGCTATGCAACTTTCGTTCATTCAAGAAATATGGATGTCAGGTAATACTGCTGCTGGACACAATCTGTCAGATGTGCCGTGGTGTATTGAGATAGCACAGGAAAAACAGAATGCAACTTTAATCGTTCCATTTATGACTTCAGCCGAAATTTTGAGTTATAGCGATGATATTCCTGACAAAGATAGTGTAACTGTTTTAGCTCAGGAGTTGTCAGGCAGAAAACCGAAAGCCGGAGTTGGTATTCGTCGCGCTATTAAAAGAGCCAATACATCCACGCCTCATGTTCATGGACTTCATAAGTACAAAGCAAAGTTTTTCCCACGCATGATCCGTTCGTTAATGATTTGTGCGTTAGACTCGCTACCAACCAACAAAAATGAACCACCCACTGTGCTAGATCCGTTCGTTGGAAGCGGAACTGCTCTAGCTGAGGCAGCTTTGTTGAACATTCCTTCAAAAGGCATAGATATAGATATACTTTCGTGTTGCATTTCACAGGCTAAGATTGAACTTTTACGCGATATATCACCTTCAAGGCTACGTAAAACCCTTGCTGAATTTGAGACCTTCTTAGAGCCACTGTTTAGTCAGTCGAAAAAAAATTTGAACGAATATAAATTTCCAGCGTGGATTGCCCAAAAATTTGAACGCTGGGATGCTCCAAATGAACAAGAATCCTATGAGAAAGAAATATCAGGTATTGTTCATGCGATTTCTAAGGTGAAAGATAAAGCGCTACGCGATGTACTGGAAATGTGCTTGAGCGATGCTCTCAGCCGTAAGTTTAACATCAGAATGATGGGTACTGGAGTTGGTAGATTCGCATTAGAAATAGGTAAAACTAGTATTTCATCAATTTTTCAGGCAAATCTTCGCAAGATACTCAGAGTGTCAGGAGCATGTCAAGCTGTATTAGATGCTTACAATGTAAAACTTGCCAAGTCAGAAGTTGTTTGCAATTCAGCAACTAATTTACCGCTTCCAGACAACAGCGTCTCAATGATCATCACCTCACCACCTTACCTGCCTGCTTCATCAGGAAGAGAGAACTATCTGATAGGAAAATCAATATCTATAACTGCATTGGGTTTAATGACTCCTGAACAAATCAATAAAACGGAGGAACTCAGCGTCGGCTCAATGAAAGTGAACGGGGCTCTTGATTGGTCCGATCTGCCAGAAAAGGTTCGTGAGCTGTATGATTGGCTTTTTGCTGATGAGCTTAGAAATATAAAGGCAAATCCGACTTATATGTATTACCGACTTCTGAAAGATGCTCTGCTTGAAAGTTATAGAGTACTTATGAACGGTGGACTAGCAATATATGTAATAGGCAAAGAGAGTGTATTTTATAAGTTCAGCACCAGAGAGGTTCTTTACCGTGTTGAGTGCGACAAGATTTTTCAGGAGCTAGCTGTTGCGTGCGGATTTCAAATTGAAGAGCAAGTTAACGTGGAACTAGACAAGAAGAATCGCAATGCTAGACCCCGATCTTTAGACTCTTATTTTGAGGCTGTGTTTTTGCTTCGCAAACCCTCTAATGCTAGTGAAGCCACTGACTCAAAAAAAAGCATGCCGAAACTTCAAGCCGTAACAGCAAACGAGATTGCTGCATAGAGCAACTTCATCGCCATTATTACAATGAAGCCAATTTGGATGTTTCAGCAACACTAGCAGAACATTATGTACTACTCAAAACCTGATTAGTAGAAAAGTAAATTTTGACGATACAGGAATAGTAGCATCATGTGGGTCAGTGGAGCTGACTATACAGTGATTTAGCAAACATTTCAAGGAGCAGAACCTCTCCTATGTCAACGACCATCGTAGTCTGTGATCAGTGATATGATTGTAGTGCGAGCATCTTGCTCGCTTGGGTGTAATGTTGGGTTTCGCTACCGCTTCACCCAACCTACTCATGACTGTGATGATAGATTAGGCTATATGATCGCTTACTCAGAAACTTGGATTTCATCAAGTTGCCCAATGACAACATCTGCCTTCTCTAAATGAGCGGTTTCTGCTGTTCCCCAACAAATTCCAATACACCCAGCGGCACCGGCACGTCGTGCCATCTCCATATCACCGGCAGAATCTCCTACCATTAGAGTTGCAGCGGGTTCAACACCTAAGGTTTGGCAAGCTTGAATAAATAGTAATGGCTCTGGTTTACTGGGTCCTTGATCTACCCCTTGTTGGAGTTGGAGATAAGGTTCAAGCTGATGACGTTGAACGAATGCTTGTACTCCTGTAGTGGAGTCAGCTGAGAGAATACCCAGTTTTAAACCAGCTTCCGAGAGCAATTTCAGGACTTCCAGGCTACCAGTAAACATTGGTGAAGTATGAGCTGCATCCTGAAGATATCGATCAGCTTCTGCAAATGCATTATGAGCGATCGCTAATGACTCTAGCCAACCTCGACCTGTTTCTGCAATGTAAGCCGCTGCGGCAATTTCGTTTTCGCGATGGCTACCAACTGCCATTAACCCGGTGGGATCAAGGGTGTCCCCCTGGATACCAAAGGCCATTAATAGTGGTTCCCCTATACCAGGGATTTGGGCATCAATCAGACGCGATCGCTTTTGTCCCAATTCTCGCAAAAAGACTTGAGAATCCTCTAGGGTGCCATCTTTATCAAAAATAATCCCTTGGATATTAGGGAACGTAAGATCCCGACAGCGAATTATTGCCAAGACCTGAACTCCTTTGCTCAACAAAAATGGGGAATGGGGAATGGGGAATGGGGAATAGGCTCACCACAATTGGATTTACCTCACGGATATGAGAACTGCTATAGTGCAGACGTTTAGCTTATTTATGCTATCAGCTGATAGCTGACAGCATAAAACTGATAGCTAAATTTACTCTTCAACCGCAGCTACGACTAGTTCTTCCTCAGGGGCTTCTGCTTCTGGTTCAGGAGTACTACCCTGCTGCTGTGCCAGCATCTTCTCCCGATACTTAGCAGCCATTTCTTCTGCTTTGTCGTAAACCAGCTGGCGGTTGTTGATCATATCTCCTGCTTCTGGCTCTAACTGCTTAGTGGATAGAGAAATGCGACCTCTTTCTGCATCTAGGTCAATGATCATTACCTTAACTTCATCATTGACACTAAAGACACTATGGGGTGTATCGATATGGTCGTGGGAAATCTCCGAGATGTGTAGCAATCCACTAACGCCACCAATATCAATGAATGCACCGTAAGGCTTGATACCTCTTACGGAACCAACTACAACTTCGCCAACTTCTAGGCGGTTCATCTTCCGCTCAACTAAAGCGCGGCGGTGGGAGAGAACTAAACGGTTACGGTCTTCATCAACCTCCAGGAATTTTAGGGGTAGTTCTTCTCCTACTAAATCTTCCTTGGGTTTGCGAGTGCTGATGTGAGAACCGGGAATAAAACCACGCAATCCTTCAATTCTGACTAGGGCACCACCACGGTTGGTGGCAAAGACAAGGGAACGGACAGTAGCATCTTCCGCTTGTAGTTGCCGTACTCGTTCCCAAGCTCGCATATACTCGATGCGGCGTATGGAAAGGGTTAGCTGCCCATCTTCATTCTCGTCTGTTAGAATGAAGAATTCCCTAGTTTCATTAGATTGTAATACTTCATCCGGATTATCAACCCGGTTAATTGACATCTCCTGAATAGGAATATAGGCAGCAGTTTTCGCACCAATGTCAATCAGAGCTCCCCTTGGCTCAAGGCTGAATACCGTCCCAGCCACAATATCACCAGGACTGAAGTGGTAATCATACTTATCGAGAAGGGCAGCAAAATCTTCGTGAGTGAAGCCTATATCTTTAGTAATTGTGTTCTGACTGAGCATGTGCGTTGCGTTTCCTATTGTTATCTGTTCTAATGACTCTGCCTCCTGTTGATGTATACGAACTTCGGCATTGTGCCGCCTACACCTACATTGCTTTGTCTCTACTCTATTCTAGAGTATTGGATAAATTCCCGATAGATAATTGTAACCCAATTTTGGTTCAGGATCTATTAAATCTGGAACCCAATTCTCAATTTTCAATTTTAAATTCTCAATTCTCAACTCAAGGATGGGTCACCGAAAAAATTCTGAATGATAAATGATGAATGATGAACACTAAAGGTGCAAGCCAATAATTTAAGGATTATTACTTTCGCGAAAGTCCCAACTGCATTCGGAGTTATTTGGTCTGAAGCCCCCGGATTGATCCGTGGAAATGAAAAAAGCCTGCGCATCCTTATTTC
>JAAHGR010000525.1 GCA_010672425.1 Symploca sp. SIO2E6 | reverse complement strand
GGTACTTTTTATTCCTTTGAGCAAAATTTGTTTAGCAGCATTATGGTCACGGTGCATCACTGTTCCACAACTATGACATCTGTGGGTACGAGTAGACAAAGATTTTTTAACT
The DNA here is from genome assembly GCA_010672425.1 of Symploca sp. SIO2E6. Classification (GTDB taxonomy): domain Bacteria; phylum Cyanobacteriota; class Cyanobacteriia; order Cyanobacteriales; family Coleofasciculaceae; genus Caldora. Next base: position 5,535 of record JAAHGR010000525.1, on the reverse strand, counting down.
CGTGTACCACACACGCAACAATCAGTAGATGTGTAGTGGGGTGCAACTGCTATAGCCCAAGTATCAAAAACCTTGGCATAGTAGTCAATCCAATCAGTAAACAGTGACCATGATGCATCGCTAATAGATTTAGCTAAATGACGGTTTTTAACCATGTTTTTCACCTGCAAGTCCGGGCTACGCCCCGCTTCGCTAACATAGACTACCAAGTCGTTAGACTGGACAAGCGCTTTTGCTGTTTTGACAGCAAAATCTTTACGCTGCCTGCTTACCTTGAGGTGTTTCTTCGCTAACTTCTGTACTGCTTTGCGACGGTTAGAAGAACCTTTTTTTCGTTGAGAAACCCGACGTTGTTTACGTTTTAAATCAACAACAAGCTCACCTTCATTCTCAAAAGCGAATAATTCTGACATACAGATAAGACAAAATAGGGTCAACTTGAAACGGTTACCCTAACTATATCTGTATTCATCTTTTCCTACATCCGTAATTTTTCTTAGAAGAGTGTGAGGCAGTGCCAATGCTCTTCCCAACATCACTACAACCAGAAAGAGTTTTGAGGACGGAACCAATGCTCTTGACTGATGGAGAATGAGAAGGAGGTATTAACCCCTAGGAGAAAAATAAGGGTGCAGATTCATAAATCCATGTTAACAGTCAGGTAGATCACAAGGGTAGTCTACCTGGAGAGAGAATTATTTAATCCTTAGTCTCCAGCCCACGAAAGTACTTACGAAACAGGCTACTCACAAAAATAACCTTACCAAACCTTCTCGCTAGAGCATTTAGTAAGGCTAACGTAGATCTATTCAAAAACCACTGTGCTATATCTTTATCGTGTGCAACACACATTGCAGTTGCATTAACAAAACCATCACTTTTTCTCTGCTCAACACAAAAACCATTAACATAACGCTGAAACTTAACTACTTTCCCCATTGCAAAGCCTCAAAAGCAAATCCTTTCTATATTCTGACAAACGAATATACTAATCAGTCATCCGATACTTCTTCTCCTGACGCTTCCACTCAAAGAACAGATGAGCCACATCATCACCAACCTCCTCATCATCAGAACCAATCAAATCGTCAGGCTCCTTCTCCAACTCACGAAAATACTCACGGAACAACCCACCAACAGAAATAGCCTTACTACCATGCATCTGTCGGGTATACTCCAGAAACCAATCCCTATCTTTCTCACCACCACTACCGATTAAGTTAGAAGGCTTAGTCTGATACTTAATAACCTCAGCGACCAATCCCACCAGAGAATCCTTTGACTTCAGAGCCTGCACATCCAGAATGGGTTGGTAGTCACACCTCAAAGACTTCTGCCACAAGTCACACCACTTCTTCTGAGACAGATAGTTCCTGCCGAAGTAACTGGACTTCACAGCGAGTAATACATGGAAATGCGGATGAGCATCACCCTTCCTACCCTTAGTCACCTCAACAGACTTAATCCACCCCTCACCAGGAAAAACCTTCAACCTACTCAACCTGGTGAACCCTTTGTTCATCCACTCCAAGGTTTCCCTCAGCTCCCAAATCTCACAGTTCTTCACGGTCAAAGTCAGAAACAGAAACCGATAAGCCGGATAGTCATTGATAAAGCGTGGTAACATCTCATAAGCTTTAGCCTTCCACCGCAAACTTTTCCGCCATGAGCAAATAATACAAGTTCGTACTCTACAAAACCTTGCCGCCTGGAGCTTAAGCCGCAACTCACCCTCATCACCCTTAGGTGCAAGAATGAAATCCAAAAACTCACTACAGAAGTGAATTCTGTCAGCGTAATTTTGAAACTGAGTTCCCTTGTAATGACGCTCGATCCTATCGGACTCAGCTCGGTGAACATCCCATGGCTTATCACGTTCAGACAAATCAGAAAGAGCAGGTGTGCCCTTCCCTTCTTCTGACTTAGATGCTAAAATGGGAGATACAAAGCTTTTGTCCGGACACCCTTTGTCGTCGGACATGAAAAATCCCCTATGTGGCTGTAAGTGGTATTACTCCATTATAGGGGATTTTTCATCGCTTTTATTCCATCAAACCTTTACTCTGTAATGCTTAGAGGTCATTTCGGCGATGCAATAAAAGCCTTATAAGATTCAAGTGAAGGAAGTAGTGGTAAAGTTTGCTACTGGGAACCGCTTCGAGCGCTACTAGTAATCCTGTAGTTGCCTACCCCAAGAATTCCACAAACCATCCTTGAGGTGATCTTCATCTCCCTCTAACGCCAATCTTATAATATCTTCCCTGTCCATTTCCCGCCAATGCTCCGGGCTAATACTGGCAGCATAAGTTTCGTAAAATAGCCGTCGTTTCTCTGAAATGCTTAATGGTGGTTCACCAAAAGCGTCACGGAAGAAATCATTAAGAGCCATTTTTGTAAATGACTTTTGCAAAGCAATAGCAGCTTTCTTCTTCCGCTGGACAGCATAAATAATGCAACAGTTAAAATCATCCAGGTTAATCGTAGTGTCTTCGTAGTCGTTTCCTTGTTCAGACTGAGCGGTAACTTTCTTGGAATTTTCGCTAAAACCCAAGCCTTGCAAGGTTTTAGCTGTGCGGGGAGTTTGTTGAGTAATTGCATCGCGAAGCCAATCCCTGTTGTAACCCAAGGTTCGGCTAGCACCAGATAAACCTATCCGAAACTCACCATCTGGCATCCGGTAACCATCAACAACTAAGCCTTCAAAAAATACAACAGTAGCTCTTTCTACTCTAATAACATTCATAAATTCTGTTCGTTTCTAATCATCATAACCATCGCCACTGGGAACCGCTTCGCTAGATTGGGCGGGTTGAAGCACCCCCAGCAAAAATATCGCAGGAATCGCAAGATATCGTAAGGGGCGCTTCAACCTCCGCTGCGCCGCCCAATCTTTCCCAGTTGTCAATCAACCTGGAAATAAAGCTTTGATCCAGGATCGTAATCCCAAGCTTTTCCGTCTGGACTTTTACTCCTGCTCCACTCCACCAAAGACTCAGAACGGTTTCCATCTTTATAGCTTTTAATCGTTTTCCGATCTGCACCAAGCACTTTTGACAAATTAGTTATATTCATTTGAGTTTGGCCAGCAAGCTTTATCCTTTGCTTAAAAATATCAGAACTGATAGACTCCTCAATTAAAGTTTCGATAAATTCATTCCGTGTAATACACCGTAAAGATGCGGCTTTATCTATCTCTGATAAAATAAAATCAGAAAGATTTAGTTCAGTTAACTGACTAGAAATCACACTTAAGTTTTCTGACACTAGGACTTCTTCTAAAAAATCAGCCCTGGTCAAATTTTTCGATAATGCCATCTCACCTAATTTATCCCAAGCTGAATCAGTTAGTCGAATACTTCTAACCTTCCGATTTTCATTAGACTTAGGCAAAAATTTTCCCTGATTACTTCTACCTTGATCGGGCATAACAACCATACAAAATACAACACTTAGTATATTTATACCGTGTATTACTCGGATAACTATAGTTTTATCAGGAAAATGGAGAGAATGTTTATAATCTAAGCTTCTGATCGGGATTGCAAATTACTTAACTTTTCACAAAGTTGCTCATTACGATCAATAAGAAGATCAATTTGTTCATTAAGTAAGTTATTCTCTTGCTGTAATAGATTAACCTCAGACACTAAGTCTCTGCCCATATCAATATCGTGGGCATATTTTAAAACCCGATCAGCAATAGACTTAGGTACTCGAACCAACTTGGTATCCTGGAAACGACAACCAGAAGACCAAGTTGACGGGCGTCCAGATCCATCACGCTTACCTCCTCTTGGCATCACTAAACCTCACTGATTCCATAATCCATACTGCAAATGAGGTTCATCTCCTGTTAACGCAAGAGCTATGATATCCCGTCGATCCATTTCCCTCCAGCACTCTGGACTAATAGAAGAAGCATACTCCTGGTAAAATAACTCTCTCTTTTGATCAATCGTCAGGGGGGACTCCCCAAAAGCATCTCTAAAGAAATCTATCAACGCTAGCTTCGTAAAGCCCCTGTTTAAAGCGATCGCAGCTTTCCTCTTTGACTGAGTGCCGTAGATAATGCAACATTGAAAATCATCTAAGCTAATGGTCTCATCGGAAAAGGTATTCCCCTGAGATGTTGTAGAGACGATAGAAACCAAGTGTGATGTAAAGCCTATCTCTTTTAAATTTGCCAGTGTTGTAGGAGTATGGTTAACAAGATGTGGTTTAACAGCACGTTGTAACCAGTCTTTTCCATATCCTAAGACTAAGCTAGCCCCAATCAGACCAGCCCTAAAACTACCGTCAGGCATCCTATATCCATCAACGGTCAGTCCCTCAAAAAATATAACAGTTGCCCTTTCTGCGTAAATGGGTTGTTCCACAATTTTAGCTTAGAAATAGTAACTAAATCTATAACTAGCTTAACATATGCAAAGAGCTAGGAGGCTAGTTTTCTTAAAAAAAGCCTAAAAACCTTATGTAGAAAGAGCTGAGCTAGGGAGCTACCACTTTGACATACTCTCGACGCTAAAGTAACGGTACAGCGCGGGCCTCTCATCGGACTAGCTAAACTTTTCCTCGTGCAGCTCATCTCTCCAGGTGGGGCTCCACTTTGGAACCCCACCTGAGATAATCGACACCGCTTTGAAAGATAGAGAAGAAGATGACAAAGATTTTAAAGGACAGATTTAGTCAAAGTATTCCTAGTGAGTATTTCTTTAAACTACACACAAACAAGGCATTTATGGCAATTTTACCGTGTATTACTCGGTTTAATTTGATTCATATGGAGGAAGCGATCGCATAAGCTTGCCCAACAAAGTCCCCATTAAGGAATCGCGCAAATCACTAGGAAGTTGATTGATAGATTCTCTAAGATACTCAACACCTTCAGCATCACGATCTTGCAAATAACCCACACATCTATCTGGTATCCACCACTCCTGGAGGAAATAATCAAATATGGATGCGTACTTGATAGGATAGGCATTGCACTTCCAAACGTTGTTCTCGCCGTGACTTGATTTGGGATAAACATGGTTATACTTCTGGAGCTCATGGCAGTCAGACTGACCCTCTCGAAAATCGACTGGTTGAGCAGACCCCAAAAACTCCTGCCTCGCCGTGTACTCTATTTCATCCTCAGAACGCAAAAACTCGTTGAATTTCCTGCCAATCGATATATCTGGGATTAATCTTCTGCCAGTCTGGGGGCTAATGTCAGGGACAATGTAGTTAAGTCTGACTTCCAGCTGGGAAAAGAAGTCCATCATTCTCAGTTGACACTCCCACGGCTGTAAGCGCGTGGGATTCTTGCTTCATCCAGCCAACTTAAATTAGAGGAGTTTCCCCACCTAAACAGAGGTTGTTCTGTCCACAAGCTTTAGACTCCGTATGCCCTACGGTACTTTTTATTCCTTTGAGCAAAATTTGTTTAGCAGCATTATGGTCACGGTGCATCACTGTTCCACAACTATGACATCTGTGGGTACGAGTAGACAAAGATTTTTTAACTCGTGTACCACACACGGAACAATCAGT
>JAAHGR010000524.1 GCA_010672425.1 Symploca sp. SIO2E6 | reverse complement strand
AATTAGTAACATAACTGACGCTCCTGAAACCACTTTTAGTTACTTTACTTGGCTTACTCTCAATACTTCCTTTACTGGCAAGGATAATTTAGTTGCTCAATTGGCAACTGGCAACGGAAACTCTCCTGCTAACAACTTTATTTCCGCAGGTCTTTTCAATACCTATGGTGTACCCTTCACAGACCAGAGTTCTCTTGAAGCAAATAGTATTTTTTTACGGGAGCTATTTTACGATTTTCCCATTGGTGAAAGTCTGCGGCTAGTCGTAGGGCCAAGAGTTAACTGGTATCGCTATTTTGATCATAATACTCTTACCTTTTTTCTCACAGGCGCAGGCAGCTTTAATTCCAGTGGCAGCACTCTAGCCAATCCTATCGACAGAGGTTCGGGGGTTGTGGGAATCTGGAATGTTAGTAAACTACTGACTTTAAGAGTTGGTTATTTGGGGGAAAATAACGAATTTCTCCCAGCAACGTTTTTTAATACCTCTTCTAATCCTGACAAAGGTTTGTTTAATGCTACCAATACTCTCACTGTTGAGTTACAGTTTTCTCCCAGTGATAAAGCTAACATTCGCTTACTCTATACTCGTTCTAACTTAGACAATAATGTCCCTATTTTTGATGAGAATGGCAATATTACAGGATTTGGTGTAGGGGATGCGACGGGAGAACCGATTTATGGGGTAGCAGATGATGGCTTTGGTGGAACAATTGGGGATGCTCCTGCAGATACCTTTGCCGTTAATTTTGATTGGTTAATTGCTCAACAATTGGGTATTTTTGGACGTTACAGCTATGGCAGCACGAAAATACGTCCCCAAACTGCCGGAAGAAATGATGGAGAAGTTAATGCACAATCATTTCAGTTTGGTTTCGGTTTTCCTGATTTATTGAAAAAAGGTGCTTTAGGTAGCTTGTCCTTCGTTATTCCTTTCGATGTTATTGATGGAGAAGAATTCCTAGTTTCTGGGGCTGGAGATGGCGGAACTCAGTATGAGTTTGAAGGGACTTATTACTATCCAGTGAATGACAATATTGCCCTAGTTCCTGCTCTTTATGTAATTGTCAACCCAAACAACTTCGAGGATAATCCAACAGTTTATGTTGGTAATTTACGCCTCCAATTCCGTTTTTAACCCAATCTTTAGGAAGGACTTGCTTCAATTAAGCTGAGGGGTGTTCCCGCCAGGGTAATTAACTTGGACGACCGAAAACCTGTTTGAGAAAGGAGTGCAAAATACTGCTCTTTTGTCCGTAGCAATTTGCCAGATAAGACCAATGTGTTTAAGCTGGCAATCGACTCCAGCATTTTATTCTTACCTTGAACTACAAAATCAGCAATCAGCAATTTATCAGTATTGGTCATTGCCGCTCGACAATTTTCCAAAAGTTTGGTTGCTTGAGTATCATCCCAGTTGAGTAGAACACGCGATATTAAATAAAGATCCCCGTCTGTAGGGACTGACTCAAAAAAGTTGCCCGCAATCACTTGACACCGAGTCTCAACTTGCGCAGCTGCTAATATCTCCGGTGCCCCCTTGAGAATATAATCTTGGTCAAATAAAATCCCTTGCAAGTGGGCATACTTACTCAGCAACGTAGCTGTTAACGTTCCAGTCCCCCCCCCAACATCAACAAAGGTCTTCACCTTGGCAAAGCTGTAGAGTTCCAAGGCAGGAATCACCCAATCCCTTGTCGTTTCTTCCATCCATCGATTGAAGTTGGCTGTGGCTTGGGCATTTTGCTGTAGATATTCATATAAGCCCATTTGCCAAGTTGCATCAGCACCCGGTTTGCCAGTTTGGATACTATACAGAAGCTGACTCCAGAGGGGGCACAGCAATTCAACACTGCTGAGAATCAAGCCGTGGAGAGAATCAGGTGTATCTGGTAGTAACTGAGAGCCGAGACGAGTGAGCTGGTATTTTCCAACTGGATCTCTAGAAATGAAACCATTACTAACGAGCCAATTCATAATACATTCTAATGCCGACTCATTCACCTGCAAATCCGTCGCCAGTTCTGAAACTGTTTTTGGAGCCTTATTTAAGTTCTCTGCAATTCCCAGTTTGACTGCTACATAAATAATCTGGGATTCAGAGAAACCTAATACTTTCTTTTGCAGTCGAAAATATCCTAGGCGATACTGGTTCAATACTTTGAGGGTCAGTTTAATGTGTTTTAATAAGTTTGACATTTGGGATTAAAGTCCTACGTAAATAACTGAGTGAAGATAAGAGCGACATAGATGAATATCATGATAGATGAATGTCATGATATTCTAAGCGAGATAAGACACTAAATTTTGGGCAACGACTTGGACATGGGGTGCAGCATTCATGGTGACGTGATTCCCAGGAACTACATAAGTTTCCAGGCCTTTAGTGGCGAGCTTAATCCAGGCGTATTCTGGATATTCAGGGTCGTAGGCTAGCCGCCGTTCCTGGGCACGGAAAAAGAGGATGCGACCGAGGTAAGCTTGAGGTTGATACAACCACATCGCCTCTATATTGGTCTTGAAAACCTGAACTATTTGTCGTAATTGAGATGGATTGAATTCACTAGGCAACGGATTGACTGTCTTTAATTGGTCACATAGCCAGGAAAGCTGAGCTTCCGTATCAAGATGGTGGGGGAAGTTTTGCGGTAATGAGCGATCGTCCGACATCGATTCGGCAAGATAGGCAATGATATCTGGTTCTTGATCAAGCTTGATCGGCATCTGCTCACTGAGCGGAGTATCAATAAGCACTAGCAACGCAATCTCATGATTCTGTTGTTGGAGTTGATAGGCCATTTCAAAGGCGATCAAGCCACCAAAAGATGAACCACCTAAATAATAGGGTCCTTCTGGTTGCACAACAAGTAGAGCCTTGATATAGCTGGTGGCCATCTCTTCAACTGTTTGCAGCTCAACGGTCTCCATCGATAATTTGAGATCTTCAAAGCCATAAACCGGTTGCTCTGAGCCGAGGTGGTTGACAAGATCTTTATAGAACAACACATGACCCCCGATCGGATGTACTAGGAACAAGGGTTGCTTTTGGTCGCTGCCCCGTTGAATTTCCACCAGACTCTGTGGCAAAGAGCCAGATACATCAGAGTCTAGGTTTGAGGGTTGGAGCAAGGTCGCGATCGCTGCAATTGTAGTATTCTGCAACAGAATATTAGCGTCTAAATCCACCTTGAAGGTTTGGTTAAGTTTGGAAATCAACTGGATCGCCAGTAAAGAGTCCCCACCCAAGTCAAAGAAATCATCATGGATACTGATGTTTCCAAATCCTAGGAGTGATTGCCATATTGAGACCAACATTTGTTCCGTTTTATTCCTCGGTGCCACATAATTTTGTTGGGCTTTGGGTTGTGTATAGGTCTGTGGGGATATGGGTTGCTTTGGGCGGAGGGTTGGGGTATTTCCGAGTTGAGCATTGGCAGGAGCATAGATCCAATAACGTTCCCGTTCAAAAGGATAGGTCGGTAACGGCAGACGATGATGGTGTTCATGGATTGCAAAGCCTGACCAATTAATCGCAAGACCATTAAGCCAGAGGTTACCTAAGGTATTTAATAAGAAAGCTACATCTGATTGAGAATTCTGAGGATGGCGAACGGAGGAGAAAATAATCGCCCCTGTGGCTTGAGGATGCTGTTTGGCTAACATACTTAAGGTGCGCCCCGGACCCACTTCTAGCAAGAGCAGATGGGGGTCTTGCAATAATACCTGGAGACCATTAGCAAAACGAACTGTTTGGCGCAGATGCTTACCCCAGTAATTAGGGTCTGTTGCTTGCTCTGTTGTAATCCAAGTGCCGGTAACATTGGAAATGTAGGGGATTTGTGGAGGATGCAATGGTAGTTGTTTGAGCTGCTCTATAAATGGCTCTACAACTGGCTCCATCATCTGGGAATGAAAGGCATGGGAAGTATGGAGACGACGAGACTCTACCCCTTGTGCTAACAACTGCTGCTGGAAAGTATCGATCGCCTCTATTGGACCTGAAACGACACATTGGGATAACCCGTTAATAGCAGCTAAGGAAAGTTGATGATCTAGCAAAGCTTGGCACTCTTGCTCTGAGAGAGATACAGCCAGCATGGCTCCGGGTGGCTGTTGCTGCATCAGTTGTCCCCGTTTCGCCACTAGAACTAGAGCATCTTCTAAGGAAAACACACCAGCAAGAGTCGCTGCCACATATTCACCAATGCTATGTCCCATCATTGCTTGAGGAGAGACGCCCCACTCTTGCCATAACATGGCTAAAGCATAGGAAACGACAAACAGTGCTGACTGAGCGATCGCAGTTTGCTTAAGTTGTGATGCTGCTGCTTCTGTCTGTTCTTGGTTGGGATAAAGGATGGAGCGTAGGTCAATTCCTAAGTGGGGGATGAGCAATTCTGAACAGACATCTACCTGAGTGCGGAAGGTTAGTTCTGTCTGGTATAGTTCCTGCGCCATATTGACATATTGCGCTCCCTGACCGGAAAATAGGAACACTACAGATCTTTCCGTAGGCTCTTGGTAGTGGGTGAAAACTGGTGGTCGCTCTGGAGTAGCAAGTGCTTGGAGAGCTCCTGAAGAGTGGTTTGCGCCCCCAATTGAATGGAAGAAACCAGTCAAACCCTCTTCCCTTCTGCCTTCTGCCTCCTGCCTCCTGCCTTGTTTCTTCAGTGCATCATCTAGATCTTGGCAAACTAGCATTCGGCGATGCTCGAAGGCTGTACGACCTACTTGTAGGGTATAGGCAACATCTGCAAGGTTAATTTCAGGATGCTGTTGTAAGTATGCTGCGAGGTTAGTCGTTGCCGTTTCTAAAGCTGAACTGGTTTTGGCAGAAAGTATTAATAACTGCCAGGGTCGAGAGGTTGAGGATGGTTCTAGAGTTGGAGCTTCTTCGAGAACGACATGAGCATTTGTCCCACCAATACCAAAAGAACTTACTCCGGCGCGGCGAGGTGTTCCATTGCGGTTCCATTCCGAGAGACTGGTATTAACGTAGAAAGGGCTATTAGCGAAGTCAATGGTAGGGTTCGGTGTTTCAAAATTCAGGCTTGGTGGTATTTTCTTGTGTTTGAGGGCTAAAACAGTTTTGAGCAAGCCAGCAACCCCTGCTGCGGTATCTAGATGCCCCATATTGGTTTTCAGCGAACCAATGGCACAAAAGCCTTTTTTTTCGGTAGTCCCTCGAAACACTTTGGTTAAAGCGGCAATTTCAATCGGGTCTCCTAGGGGAGTTGCGGTTCCATGAGCTTCTATATAGGTAATTGTTTCTGGATCAATCCCAGCTATGGACTGTGCTTCAGAAATCACTGCTGCTTGACCTTCTACACTGGGAGCCGTGTAGCCAACTTTCGACGAACCATCGTTGTTGATCGCAGAACCTTTAATCTGAGCATAAATGTAGTCACCATTTGCGATCGCCTCTTCTAATCTTTTCAAAACTACAATGCCCAAGCCAGAGCCAGCTAAAGTGCCTTTGGCTTTAGCATCAAAGGTACGACAATGCCCATCAGGAGAAAGAATCATTCCCTCTTGATATAAATAACCCGTTTTTTGGGGAATGTGAATTGAAACACCACCTGCTAAAGCCATGTCACATTCACCAGTAAGTAAGCTTTGGCAAGCTAGATGAACGGCAACTAAGGAAGTGGAACAGGCCGTTTGAACCGTAAA